>URVX01000031.1 GCA_900551395.1 uncultured Subdoligranulum sp.
CCAGTCACTGCAACAGAATTCTGACACCCGGAGTGGACATGACCGCCGGCAGTCTCGGTCAGGGCATAAGCTGCGGAGTAGGTCTGGCAATAGGCTCAAAGCTGAGAAAGGACGGCGCCAAGATTTACGTTATCGTAGGTGACGGCGAGTGTCAGGAGGGACAGGTCTGGGAGGCTGCAATGCTTGCCGCGCACAAAAAGCTTGACAACCTTGTGGTTATGGTGGACAACAACAAGATGCAGATTGACGGTCTGACCGAAAACGTCTGCGGGATAGAGGACATTGCCGCCAAATTCGACGCTTTCGGCTTCAATACCGTGCGCGTCAACGGAAACGACGAGGAGGAGCTTGACCGCGCTCTGTGCGAAGCCGACAACGTCAAGGGCAGACCTACCTGCATTGTCATGGACACCGTCAAGGGCGAGGGTGTTTCCATATTCCGCAACATGGGCTTTGCAAACCACAGCTGCAACGTCAGCAAAGAGCAGCTGGAGACGGCGCTTGCCGAATTGGAGGATTGAAATGGAAGTCAGAAAGGTTTTTGCGGCAACGCTGGAAAAAATGATGCGTGAAAACGAGAACATAGTCATGCTGGACGCCGACCTTGCCAAAGCGGGCGGAACATTCGGTCTGCGCGAGGTGTTTCCCGACAGGGCTTTTGACGTAGGCATTGCCGAAGCCAACATGGCGAGCGTTGCGGCGGGGCTTGCGGCATACGGCTTCATCCCTTTTATACATTCTTTCGCTCCGTTTGCCACCAGAAGAATTTACGACCAGATAGCGGTGAGCATTGCTTACGGCGGCTGCAACGTAAAAATTATCGGCTCGGATCCGGGAATCGCCGCCGAGCTGAACGGAGGCACTCACATGAGCTTCGAGGACGTGGCTGCCATGCGCGCGATACCCGATATGCTTATTTTCGAGCCGGTGGACGCGAGACAGATGGAGCTGGCTTTGCCCGCGATTGTCTCTTACGACGGACCTGTTTACGTCAGAATGTTCCGAAAGGAAACTCCCGACGTCTTCACCGACCCGGATTATCGTTTCGATATGTTCAAGGCAGATATGCTTAAGGAGGGCTCGGACGTAAGCATTTTCGTCTCGGGGCTTTTAACTGCCGACGCGCTGCGCGCGGCGGATATGCTGGAAAAGGACGGCATTTCCGCAGAGGTGATAAATATTCACACCCTTAAGCCGATTGACAAACAAGCCGTGTTGAATTCCGTGAAAAAGACGGGGAGAGCGCTTACGGTGGAAAATCACAGCGTCTTCGGCGGACTGCACTCTGCGGTGTGCGAAATTCTCTGCGAAAGCCTCCCCGCGAAATGCGCCGCGATAGCAGTAAACGACAAATTCGGCGAGGTGGGCAGGCTTGCCGAGCTGAAAGAGTTTTACGGTCTCACCGACAGACATATTGCGGACAAGGCGAAAGCCATGCTTTGAATTGCGCGGGGGATATACAAATGAACGCAGCGGTTTCAAGAAGCTACAACGGATGGGAGCCTTTGTTTCTCGAGGAGTTTTCAAAGGATTATTTCAAGAGCCTGAAAGCGTTTCTCGAAAAGGAATACGCTCAAAAGACCGTTTATCCTCCAAAAAGGCTTATTCTGAACGCCTTCGACCTGACCGCGCCCGAAGAGGTCAAAGCGGTCATTTTAGGGCAGGACCCCTACATAAATCCCGGGCAGGCGATGGGGCTTGCTTTCAGCGTGCCGCGCCCCGTGCCTCCTCCGCCAAGTCTGGTGAATATTTTCAAGGAAATAGAGGAGGAAACGGGAAGAGCTTCCGTTGCGGAGGGCGGAGACCTGACCTGCTGGGCAAAGCAGGGCGTGCTTTTGCTCAACACTTCGTTAACCGTTGTTAAGGGACTGAGCAACTCGCACAGCAATATAGGCTGGCAGATTTTTACCGACAAAGTCATTTCGTGGATAAACGAAAACTCCGAAAATCCCGTTGTTTTTATGCTGTGGGGCGGCAACGCCCGCAGGAAAAAGAGCCTTGTGACAAACCCTAAGCACCTTGTGCTGGAGGCGGCGCATCCCAGTCCGCTTTCGGCGTACAACGGCTTTTTCGGCTGCGGACATTTCGTCAAGGCAAACGAATTTCTGAGCGGCTTCACAAGTCCCGTGGAGTGGTGATGACTTAAATTTCAGGACGCGTATCAAACGCGTCCTTTTTTTCTGCGACATAAAAGCGTAAAATTTTGCAGGAAATGTCATTTTGCAAGGACGTTACGTCTATATAATAGTAGGTATGTTTTACAAAAAATATCTGGTTATCAACAGTATGAATTCTTTGGGCTCGCTGGGGCTTGTTTACCTGCTGTGCAACGGCTCGACCACCCGAGTCAAGCTTGCCGCCAATACCATGAAAGCGCCGAAGGGGGACTTGTGGGCGGCACTTCTGCTGGACAAAAGGCTGTTTGTAAAAGAGCTTACCTCAAAAAATGTCGAGTTCGAGCTGGATTGTCCCACACTCAACCGGGCGGAGTGCCTGATTGCGGTCAAGTCCACAAGACTGGAAGCTTTGGCTTACGCGTCGGACGGCGCTTCGGACAGCGGCGCGCTGTTTGCGTTGCTCAAAAACGCGCTCGAGCAAAAAAGCGCGGAGGAAACCGAAAAGCAAGTCATTGCGGAAGCGGAGGACGCTGAGGCGGAAGCGGAGGAGCCGTACGAGAGCTTTGTCGAGCGTGCCGGAAATTATTTCGAGGGCGAAAGCTTTGAGGTGGACGAAATAAGCCGCAACAAAAGCATAGAGGAGTACAGCGAGGCTTTCAGGAGATATTACGAGCAGGAAAACGGCGGCAGCTATTATCTTTCCGTCAAGGAACAGCTGCAAAATCTGTTTGACAATTTCCCCGCCGCGCCCGAGCTGATAGACAGGTTTGAAAACTCTTACTGGATAAAAATTTCCCGAAAGAACAAGCATTTCGCATTGGGACTGCTGACCGACGACGGCGCGCCCAGCTTTATTTGCTACGCGCTGCCCGCGCCCGACGGCAAGAGCGCGGACGAGGATTTCGAGCTGACCACGCTGGAAAACGGCGAAAAATATTACGTGCTTTATCAGGACACGACGGACGGAAAAGTAAAAAGAGGCAGGGCGGTTTCTTGACAGAAACCGTCTTTTGTTTTAAAATTGAGTCAGAGAAAAATGGAAAATAAAGAGTTTTTGGAAAGAATACAGGAGCTGCTTTTGCAGACCGATTTCGTGGACAGGTGCGTTACCTTCGACGGCGGCGAGGCGTTGCAGATAAAAACCGCGGACGGAACGGTTTTCAACGTGTCGTCGAGAAAGCGCGAAACAAAGAGGAGCGTGGCGCTTGTCAATCAGCGCACGCCGCGTTATCGCAGGGAAAATATGGGCTTGAACCCGAATCTTGCGAAAAATCAGGCGGCAATCAAGGCTCTTGAGCAAAAGCTTCGGGAAGAAAAAGAATATATCGAGAGAAATTTCGGAACGGGCAAAAGCCTGACGGAGGAAAAAAATGATTAAGCATGTCGTATGCTACAAATTCAAGGACAGCAGCGCGGAAAGCGTCAGACGCGCCGCAGGGGCGCTGTGCAGCATGCGAGGACGGATGCCGGAGGCGTTGTCGGTGGAGGTGGGCGCCGATTTTTTAAGCAGCGCGCGCTCCTACGACCTCGTGCTTTGCGTCGCGCTGGAAAACAGGGAGGCTTTGGAAAGCTATCAAAGCAACGAATTCCACTGCCGCAACGTAAAGCCCGTTATGCACGAGCTGACGGAGAAAAGCGTGTCGGTGGATTTCGAGTGCGGCGAGTTTTGACGTCAAAAGCATAATTTATGTTCGGCGGTTGCGCCGCATGAGGTTTTTTTCGTTTGATTTTTCGTTGCTTAAACGAAGAAAGCTATTTTGTCGGTAAATTCATTTTGTCAAGTTATGCTTTTTGTTCAAAAATCTCATAAGCTTTTTTCAATCCGAAAAAAATTAAAAATCGGGAAAGCGGCGAGAGACGTTTTTCCCTTTGAGTCAACCTCCGCGATTTGCCGGCTTTTTCGGCAGGCAGGTCGCGGGGGCTTTTCTTTTTTAAGGCTGTCGGGAAAAAATTCGATAATGTTCGACTTTCGGCGACATATGGAGCGAAATTTTTTGCGTTTCCTTATTTTAAAATGACGGTATATATGTGGGGAGGAAGCGAAGGGTTATGAACAGACAAACCGGAGCGGCGCGAATTTCCGTCGCGCCCGCAAAAACAAAGGGAGGCAGCGTGTGGCTTGCGCTTCTGGAAAACGCCGCGCTGGCGGCAGGCTTTGTGCTGCTGAGGCTGTCGGTTGACGAGCTTTACGGACAGCTGGCTTTCGGACTTTTCATCGGGGCGCTCTATTGCAACAGGCTTGTCGCGCCGTCGCTGCTGTTTTTGGCAACCTCTTTCGTGCAGGGCATAGACTGCGCGGTCGTCTCGGCAGTTCAGTGCGCCTTGATGCTCGGCGTCAGCTTTATTCACATCAAATGCAGGCGAAAGATAAACAAATGGCTGCTTTTGCTTTATCTCGCGGCGTCGCAGGTGTTTTTCGTCCTGTTCAAAACCTCGGACAGTCAGGAGCTTGTGGGCAAGCTTATTGCAGCCGGCGCGGGAATAGTATTTTCATTCGTTTGCATATACGTGCTTCGCGCGCTGTTTATCAGAGGACTTAAATACAGACTCACCGTCGAAGAAAACATCTGCCTTGCCGTCTTTGCTCTGTGTATTTTCAAGGCGCTGGATGCCATTCGGATAGGCGGCGCAGGACTGCTTGCCTTCATTGCGCCCCTCGCGGTGCTGCTCACGCTTTTTGTTTACGGAAAGAGCGCGTGCTACGCGCTGGCAGCGACGATAGGCTTTGCGTGCGCGCTCAACGCGGGCAATCTGACTCAGGTTGCCGTCTGCGGGCTGTGGTCTGTGTGCGCCGTTGCTTTTATGCCGCTGTCAAGGTGGCTGTCTGCTCTGAGCCTTTTGCTTTGCGAGGTGGCGCTGGTGTATTTTTTCGATATTTACGGAGGCTTCAACAGCGTGAGACTGATAGCGGCGGTTGCGTCCTGCGCGGTTTTCTGCTGTATTCCCAACAAAACTCTCGAGTATCTCAAAGCAATGTCCGGCAACACCAAAGAGAAATATTCGCCGCGCCATATAGTCAACCGACTGCGCGTAAATCTAAGCAGAAAGCTTTACGAGCTGTCGGAAATTTTTTACGCCATGCAGCTTACGTTCAAAACGCTCAACAGCAACGCCATTCCTCCGGAAAAGGCTCAGGCAAGCATAGCCAACGAGGTGGCGGACTTGACCTGCAAGGATTGTCCCGAAAGAATCAAATGCTGGCGCAGAGAAATCAAGGACAGCGAGCAGGCGTTTTCAGACGTGGTGGGCAACGCGCTTGACAGGGGCAAGGCAACCGTGCTTGACTTAAACAGCTCTCTGGCGTCGAGGTGTCTCAGGACGAGCACGCTTTTGAGCAACGTAAACCAGCAGGTGGCGGCTTACAAGCAGTATTATCTCGTTGCGGCAAGCTCGGACAACAGCAGAAATTTGATAGGAGACCAGCTGGGCGGAGTGTCGCGCATTATGCTGGGGCTGAGCGAGGAGAGCAAGGCGACAATACGCTTTGACACCGAGCGGGAAAAGCAGCTTGTCGAGCAGCTGACTTTTTACAACATATTGACTAAGGAGGCGGTTATTTTCAACGAGGGCGGCGAGCTGAACGTAACGCTCGTGGTAAATTCGCGCGACGCGCGCAAGCCCAACCTCGAAAGCGTGGTTTCCGATGTCGTCAATTCGAAGCTCGCCGTGTGCGCGCGTGAAAGCACCGACAACGAAAACTGGACGGTTCTTTATCTCAAGCCAAAGCCCGTTTACGACGTGGATTTCGGCTTCTGCGCGACGAAGAAGGCGGGCAGCGAGGTTTCGGGCGACACTCACAGCTTTGTCAGACTTAACCGCGACAAATTTCTGCTTGCCATTTGCGACGGCATGGGCAGCGGCAAGGAGGCTGAGCGGGCTTCGGAATCCGCCGTGTCTTTGGTGGAAAACTTCTACAAGGCGGGCTTTGACAACGAGCTGATACTAAAAAGCGTAAACAGGCTTTTAACTTCGGTCAACGACGAGGTTTTCACGGCGGTGGATATATGTGTGGTGGACCTGATGAAGGGAACTGCGGATTTCATAAAGCTTGGCGCGCCGCAGGGACTTATCAAATGCGGAAGCGAGGTGCAGTTTGTGTCGGGAGGCAGCCTGCCTCTCGGCGTTTTGGAGGAAATGCAGCCTACGATTACAAAAAAGGCGCTTAAGGTCAACGATGTGATAGTGCTTGCGAGCGACGGTTTTACCGACGCATTTGAAAACAAGGACGATATGGCGGCGCTGCTTGCCGAAACGGAGTCGACGGACCCGCAGCTGATTGCGGACAAGCTGTTCGGTCAGGCAATGGCAAATTACGACGAGCAGGCGCGGGACGACATAACGGTAATCGTCGCCAGAATAAAGCAATAAAAGTTGAATTGTAAAACCAAGCGCGACAGCAGAACAGAAAATTTGGATAATTCTAACCGATTTCGGACAGTTCGGGATTTCTTTTGTCCGGCGTAGATCAACGCCGGATTTTTCTTTATCGGTCAAAGACACGAAAAAAACGCTTATTGAACTTATGAGAGGATTATAACGTAAAAAATAAAATTTTCATAGATTTATGCTTTTAGCTGCAAAATGAATAAAGGTGTAATGCGGCGGATTGTAAAACTTTTGTGCCGGAACGCTTGACTTAACTATCATTTGATAAATAAATAAATAACGAATGGAAAAGACGGAGCAGAAATCCAAATTTAGGAGGCTATTAAACAAATAAATAAAATCGGCGACAAACAATTAGCCGAGTTTTGGATAAGCTGGCGCAGCGTATAGAGGAGGACGCGACAGCAGGAACGGTGCGGAAATTATTCGGAATATAAAAAACAAATTAACCGAAGCGGCAAAAGACAAACGGGAAAGGAGACATGTCGATAAATCTGCGTCGCGTGACTTCAACGAAATTTCCCCAAACAGGAGGAGAACGAAAACGAGCTTGCGCGCATAGAGCTTGAACAGGCTCGGCTGAAGCTGCAGCGCGAAAAAAACGAACTGTCCCAAGCGCGTAACGAATTGGCGCGGCGTCGCGTCGAGCTTGCGGAAAAGGAATTGCGCGCGAAAGAGGAGCGGCAGGAGCGGAGGCGGCAAGAGCTGGAGCGGCAAACAAGGCTTGACCGCTTCGCCGTGATTATTTCGTATATTTTAGCCTTCGGAGGCGTCGCCGTTTCGGCGGCATTGCTGTTTTATGTAATGCCGAATTGAAAAGGCGGGTTTTTTCCCTCCTTTTTTGCTCCCGTCGCTTTTTCCGTTTTTTCGGCAGCTGTTTTCAAAAAAACGACCTGCAAGGGCAGTGAATTTTTGAATTTTAAAAAAACCGTTTTGCATATTAAAATATAAAACCGAGAATTTCAGTGATTGGGACAACAAAATAGTGCGGCCGCCTGCCGCAATTTGCCTTGCCCCTTAAGGTTTGATTTTAAGTATTTTGTTAATGGCGCGCAATTTGGAAATTCCGCAAAATTGTTTAGAGTTTCAGAAGCCCCGTTATGTACGTTTAGGCGGCGGCAGAATTTTACGACCCGTTGACGCTATGACGGTAAATTTAAAAAGTCTTGTGTTCAGAGTAAATTAAAAAAATCTGACCGGGAGTTTTAAATTTCCGTCTTTTAGGCGTCTGCCGTCGGTTTGTTTTAAATATGCCAATGTCCGTCTGCTTCGGGTTTATGCTTTTTCTGCCGCGCGCTTCCCCGCGGGCGGCGCGCGTTTAAATTCCATATTTTTTCGGAGTTTTTCAAACCTCGTTATAATTGATTTTTCAAGGCGTTGAGAAAAGCTCCCGACGCTTTGGACATTATCTGATGCTTTTTCCAGGCGACCACAAGCCGCGCTTCCAGACGAGGCTCCAGCGGGCGGAAGCACAAATCGGTACCCTCCGTGTTTATCAACCTGTCAAGACCTATTGCGTAGCCCATACCTTCCTCGACCATGAGAGAAGCGTTGTAAATCAGATTGTAAGTCACGTTTATTTCGGGCTTGCAGTCCGCAGCAGAAAACCACTCGTCCAAAGCTTTTTTTATTACGCTGTGTCTCGAACAGATTAAGGGCAGGCATTTCAGGTCGTCTGCCGTGACGCTTTCTTTTTTTGCCAGCTCGGAGCTTTTCAGCATGAGCACTCCCCACGTGTCCGCCGCCGGTAGCCGGACGTAGTCGTAATCCGCAAGCTCGGACGGCTCCACAAACACGCCGAAATCGATGAGTCCCTTGTCCAGCTTGTCTTTGACGTCGTGAGTGTCGCCGCTGAAAAAGTGGAACTTCACCTCCGGATGCTTTGACATGATTTCCTTTGCCGCCCTTGCCACGATTCGCACCGAGCAGGATTCGCCTCCTCCTATATAAACGTCGCCGCTTAAATTTTCGCCGTCGGCAAGCAGCTCGGACTGCGTTTTTTCGTAAAGCTGAAGCATTTCCTCCGCGCGCTTTTTGAGCAGCAGTCCCGCCTGAGTCAGAGTCACCTTTCTGCTTCCTCTGACAAACAGCTTTTTGTCCAGCTCGCTTTCCAGCTTTTGCATGCGCCTCGAAAGACTTGGCTGCGCGATAAAAAGATAATCCGCCGCTTTGGTTATGCTCTCCAACTGCGCGACGGCGAGAAAATATCTCAAATCCCTCAGTTCGATTTCCATATGGTCCCCTTTATGCAATTTTATTTTAACACGCCTCCGTCATAGCGGTCAACTATGAATTGCCATGCCCGACAGGTCTTTGACAGGGCGCTTTACGCGATGTAAAATAAATTCGGACGAAATCCGAAAATTTTTGCAGGGAGAAGAAAAATGAAAAAAATAGCGATAATTTCATCCACGCCGCGCAAAAACGGAAATTCCGAAATTCTGGCGGAGGAGTTTGCACGCGGCGCTCGAGAGAGCGGCAACGAAGTAAAAAGGTTTGACGTAAGGGATATCGACCTGAAATTCTGCAGGGGATGTCTCGCATGTCAGAAAAACTCCGCATGCGTCATTGACGACGGTATGAACGAAATCTGCGACGAGATAAGCGGGGCGGACGTGCTTGTGTTCGCAACTCCCGTTTATTATTATTCCGTGAGCGGTCAGCTGAAAACCTTTCTCGACAGATTGAATCCGCTTTTTGCGAGAGAAAATCGATTCGGCGACGTTTATCTTTTGGCGACTGCGGCGGACGACGACGCGTCGGCTGTGGACGGAGCCTTAACGGCAGTCGAAGGATGGATATCCTGCTTTGACGGAGCGCGTCTTGCAGGCGTCGTGAGAGGCACGGGCGCGACCTATGCGGGAGAAATCAGAAACACGGACGCGCCTCGAAGGGCTTATGAAGCGGGCAAGGCGGTATGACGCTTTGAAAAATTTTTTGTTTGCTGCGC
>URVX01000032.1 GCA_900551395.1 uncultured Subdoligranulum sp.
CAACCCTTCCGTCCGTTGTCTTGGGTAGGTTGTCAAGGTCGAGAGTCGTGACTCTGAACATTTCGCCCGCACCCTCGCAGTCACTTGTCGTGATTATCGGCGTGTGAACGTAAACAAAGCCCCTTTCGTTGAAAAATTTATGCACTGCGAAAGCCGCCACTGAACGCACGCGCATCACTGCGCTGAACAGATTGGTGCGCGGTCTGAGATGCGCGATTTCACGCAAAAATTCCACGCTGTGCCTTTTTTTCTGCAAAGGATAATCGGGAGTGGATTTTCCCTCGATTTCGATTGAAGAAGCCTTGATTTCAAAGGGCTGCTTCATCTGAGGCGTAATGGCGACTTGCCCCTTGACGACAATCGCGCTGCCTACGTTCAGTCTTGCGATTTCATCGAAATTGTTTATTTTCCCCTGCTCGAAAACAACCTGCACGCTTTTGAAGCAGCTGCCGTCGTTCAGCTCGATAAAGCCGAAAACCTTGCTGTCTCTTATGTTTCTGATCCAGCCGGCGACTGTTACGTCCTTATCGGCATAAGCTTCGAAATCACGGTAAAGAGCGGACAATAATAGTCTTTTCATCCTGCACCTCAGTTGTTCTTGTTTCTCAGTTTTCTCAAAAACGGAGGAATAGAGCTGTCTTCCTTCAGATTCATATTGGGATTAGGCAATGCGTTGCCGCCCAATGCCGCAACAGACTCTTTCAGCTGTTCTGTCGAAACCTGCGGCTGCTGCACCTTGACCGGCTCGTCTATTCTGCTGCCGTAAAGCTCCTTTGCGGGGCTGACAGGGACGTTCTCCGTCTCTTTTGCAGCGAAAACGGTTTGCTTTGCGGGCTTGTCCGCAGGCTTTACGTCGAAGCCGGTAGCAATAATCGTCACCTGCACCTCGTCGTCTATATCCTCGCGTATGTCGGCGCCGAAAATAATCGCGGCGTCTCTGTCCACAACCTCCTTTACGAGGTCGACCGCATGCTGGATTTCTCCCATCGTCATATTTAGTCCGCCGGTTATGTTTATGATTATACCGGTTGCGCCTTCTATCGTGGTTTCAAGCAGCGGACTGTAAACAGCCTGACGAACCGCGTCTATCGTGCGGTTGTCGCCGCGTCCTACGCCCAATCCCATGTGAGCCATGCCCCTGTTGCGCATAACCGTTTCCACGTCGGCGAAATCCAGGTTTATGAGCGAGGAGGAAACGATGATGTCCGAAATTCCCCTGACGCCCTGTCGCAAAACCTCGTCGGCGCGCTGGAAGGCTTCGACTACCGTTATGTCCTTGCTGAAATTTTGTATAAGCCTGTCGTTGGGAATAATAACCAACGTATCCACGTTTTTCTTTAAATTCATTATGCCTATTTCGGCATTGTCCATGCGGCGTTTTCCCTCAAAGCTGAAAGGCTTTGTCACAACGCCGACGGTCAGTATTCCCATTTCCTGCGCAATACCCGCGATTATCGGCGCGGCGCCTGTGCCCGTGCCGCCTCCCATGCCTGCGGTGATAAAAAGCAGATCAGTCCCCTTCAACGCTTCCTTAATGGCGTCACGGCTTTCTTCGGCAGCCTGTCTGCCTATTTCGGGATTTGCGCCCGCGCCCAGCCCCTTTGTCAGCTTTTCGCCTATCTGAATTCTCTCCGATGCTTTGGAAAGATAAAGCGCCTGCTTGTCAGTGTTGACTGCGACAAAGGATGCGCTGGTGATATTTGCCTGTATCATACGATTGACGGCATTGTTTCCGCCGCCGCCTACTCCGACGACCTTGATTTGTGCGACCTTGTCCGCTTCGTTATATATATAATCCATATTTTTCTCCCTGATAAAAATCGATTTTGTTTCGGCTTATTTCTGCTTAAGAGCAATGTCGAGCAACCCGTAAGCCGACGTATAGTATTCCTTAGTTGCCTGCGGAATATACGGAAGCGCATTTTTTACGCTTATGTCCAGATACTGCGCGAAATATTCCACGCCGCCTGTAACCGAAGTAAGACCTCCGCCTGTAACATACACGGGGGTGTTGCGCCTGATTTCATACGGGCACAGCTCCAAGCCCTTTATAAAATAATCGGCTATTTCTTCTATTCTCGCCCGCACGACCTCGTTGGCTTTTTCCGCCTTGAGCGCAAGTCCGCCCGAAAGAACGTAGTTGTCGGAGGAATCGAATTCGAGCTTCAGATTCACCTTGCTTTTAAGCTCCTCCGCCTGACCGAAAGAAATTTCCAAAACCTGCTGCAAATCGGCGGATATATTGCCGCATCCCATAGAAAAGGATTTGAGGTAAACTAAGCCTTCGCCGCACACCAGCATGACGTTGGATTTTATATACCCGACGTCCAGCAGTAGAGCATAGCCGTCTCTGACAGATTGCTCTATCAGAAACAACGACTGAGCCAAACAGGAGGAAACAAATTCCCACCCCGAAAGTCCGCACTTTTTGAAAATGGCGGAAACTGCATCGGTGAATACCCTGGAAGCAAAGCAGTAGGAAATAAGTCCCTCGATTTTATTCGCCGTCCTTCCTATCGGGTCGGCAACGTCTTCCTTTTCGTCCAAAGTAAAATATATATCTGAACGACCTATGGGGAGGAAATTTTTGTCCGTATCGAATATATCGGTTTTTTTGTATATTTCGCTGACATCATCTTTGGTAATGCGTTTTTTGAAGCGATACTGATTTGCCGCTTCTCCTACAGTCACGGAAGTAAATTCTCCCGGCACGCCCGCAAAAACCTCTTTTATCTGACGTCCCCAGCTTTGCTCCGCCTGCCGCAAAGCGTATGAAACCGCGTCGCCGAGCCTTTCCGGCTCAAGCCACTCTCCTTCATAAAAGCCTGCGTATTTGCTTTCTCCGCGAGCGACAATCAAAAAGCCGTCGGGCGTTTTTTTGCCAACGAATACCACTATTTTACTCGAGCCGAAATCGACAACCGCGACCTCGGTGTTTTTTCTGAAGTTGAAAAAATTCATTATCAGTCCTCTGTTTTCAGCCGACGTTTACAACCGTGCTGATTTTCCCGTCTTTTTCCGAAACCTCTATTGTCGTGCCGAAACGGGTGTTATCCTTTTCGTCCGAGGCGTAAACGCTCCATCCGGCATGAATTTTCCGTTGAAGGTCGGAGACGGGATCGTTTATCTGCAGCACGGCGCCGGTGTTGAAAGCAAGCCTTAAGCAATAATATTCCGTCAAAGCCTGGACGGATACCGAATCGAGCAGATCAGGCAGCTCAACAAAATCAAAGCCTCCCTGCCAAAGCGTCTCGAAAACTATCTGACTTACATCGTTGAGCCAGCTTGCCTCGGGCTTGAATTTCAGGCGGCTTCCGACTGCGGGCGCTTCGTTCAGATATGCCGAAAATTGCAAAGCGGGAAAATTTGTCACCGGCTGATTGAAAGCCTCGAGAACAAAGTTTTCGCTGTCCAGCAGATAATACACTCCGTCGCGCGAAATAACCGAAACAGGCTCTCTTGCGGTTGCGAAAATTTCCAGAAAATTGGGGAACAGCCTGTTTATGCCCTGCACCTTTAAATAAGGATAGCGGGATTCGGTCTGAGATATGAATTTTTTGCCCGAAAGAAAGAAAATGCTTTTGCCTTTGAAATCCGCAATAAGCTTCTCTCCCGTCAAGTCGGAATATATTTCGGGCGCGTCCGCATACAGAGTTTCACCCGAGCTTTCGTCAAAGCGCAAAAAAACAAGACTCGCTTTCTGAAGCGTGAAAACGGTGCTTCCCAACACGATAAGTAAAACTATCACAAGGAAAATCGAAAAAATTATCAACAGCTTCTTTTTCGCGTTTTGCTTCATCCAATGCCTCCGGACAAAAATCCGTTATTAACCTTTAATATTATACATAGGGAGAATAAATAAGTCAATAAAAACTCGCGCACATTTAAAGAACTTGAAGTAGTATTTTGGCATTTTTTAAAGCTCGAACCGTGAAAAAAAGATAAATTGATATATTATTTCAGACATAATATAATGACAAAACATGATTTCCGATATATTCCTAGAAAAATATAGGCTCGCCGTCAGGCGAGCCGTCATATTTTTCGCTAAATTCTGCGGATATCGGCGCCCACCGAGTTAAGCGCCTTGTCCAGCATGAAATATCCCCTGTCTATATGCTTGGCATTGTTCACAACGGTCACGCCCTCCGCGTTTAAGCCCGCCAGCACAAGCGCAGCGCCGCCTCTCAAATCATAAGCGTTGACCTCAGCCGATTTCAGTCTGTTTACTCCTCTGACCAAAGCCAATCTGTCCCTTACGGTTATATCGGCTCCCATTTTGGTAAGCTCAGAGACATGCTTGTATCTGGTTTCGAAAATGTTTTCCACTATTACGCTGGTTCCGCTCGAAACCGTTTCCAACGCAAGAATCTGAGCCTGAAGGTCGGTCGGAAAGCCCGGATACGGAGACGTCTCTATGAGCGATATGGCGTCCGGGCGTTTGGAGCACTCTATATATACGCTTTTTTCTCCGTTACTCAGACGAGACACGCATCCCTCGAGCTTACTCAAAAGCGCCGTGATATCGTCCGGCACACAGTTGGACACAAGCAGCTTCCCGCCCGTTATTGCTGCGGCTATTATGTACGTTCCCGCAACTATCCTGTCGGGTATAGGCTCGAATTCGCAGCCTTCGAGTTTCTTGACGCCTTCAATTATTATCGTCGAGCTTCCGGCGCCGGATATTTTCGCGCCCATTTTGTTCAGAAAATTTTGCAGCGCGGTTATTTCTGGCTCCTTAGCGGCATTGGTAATAATTGTTCTACCCTTTGCCAGCACGGCAGCCATCATTATGTTTTCGGTCGCCCCCACGCTCGGAAAATCAAGGTGAATATCGTTTCCTTCGGCGTTTTCGCCGTTGCAGTACAAAAATCCTCCCGTTTCCTCTATGTCGATATTCAATGCTCTCAATCCCTTCAGGTGCAAATCTATAGGACGTATGCCTATGTCGCATCCTCCGGGAAAAGCCGCTTTCGCGTGCTTTAAGCGCCCGATAATAGGTCCCATAAGAAACAGCGAGCTTCGGATTTCTTTTGCGTAGCTCGAAGGTATCTCATTGCCAGTCAAAACCGAGCAATCAACAGTCAAATCGTCTTTTTCCCAATAGATTTTCCCTCCGAGCGCCTCTATTATTTTGGTCATATTCAATATATCGGTAATTTTGGGGCAATTAAACAGCGTCACCGGACGCGTAGCCATAACGCACGCCGCAAGCAATGCCAGCACGCAGTTTTTGGCGGAATGTACTGCCAGCTCCCCCTCCAATCTATGACCTCCGTTTATCAACAGTCTGTCCATTTTGCGTTCTCCATAGTCAAATCTTTGTTTCAGATGGCTTTGTTTACGGCAACCGAAAATATCGGCGACAAAAACGTGCCACCTTCAATAATATTATCTTATGGCAAAACCGTTATAAATGTGAGACGGACAGAGCTTGCTCGCTTCTCGAAACATTGAGCAGCAGTCCTGCGGCAAACATAAACATCACCAAAGACGTGCCGCCGTAGCTGATGAACGGCAGCGGCAGTCCGGTCGGAGGAATACTTCCCGTAACAACGGCAAGATTTATTGACGACTGCACGGCGATAATCGAAACGACGCCGCCGCAAAGCAGCGAGCTGAATTTGTCGGGAGCATTAAGGCTGATTTTTACGCCTCTGTAAATTACAAGCAAAAAAAGCAGCATAAGAAGCAAGCAGCCGACAAGTCCGGTTTCTTCGCCGATAACAGAAAAAACGAAATCGCTTTCCGCAAACGGCAGAAAAGAATATTTCTGACGGCTGTTGAACAAGCCTACGCCAAACCACCCGCCGCTCCCCAGCGCATACAGCGACTGAATAAGCTGATACCCCTCGTCCTTCGGGGAAGCCCACGGGTCGATAAAAGCCAAAAGTCTTTTCAATCTGTAAGGCTCGACAAGAATCATCACCGGCACAGCAACGGCAGCTGCAGCAATCAGCAGGACAAACCATTTGGGCTTCATTCCGCCGATAAAAAGCATTATCAGCATTACAAGACCTACGCACATGGTGATAGACATGTTGGGCTCCAGAATTATCAGCAGACAGACCGCAAGACCGCTCCCCAATACGGGAAGCGCATGAGCAAGACGCGTCATGTCTGTTTTTTGACGAGACATATATGTTGCGGCGAAAAAAACAAACGCAAATTTGGCAATTTCGGAGGGCTGAAAAGAAAAGCCTCCGAAGCCTATCCATCTTTTCGCGCCGTAATTTTCTATTCCGAGACCGGGCACAAAGACAAGCCCCAGCAGCGCCAAGGAAACCAGCAGCAAGGGCAAAGCAAGCTTTTTGAGCAAATCGAGATTCAGTCTCGAAGCCAAAAGCATTGCGACGACTCCCACGGCAAAGCCAACCGCCTGCTTTGTGAAATAATAAAATTTGTTGGAAAAATCTCTTTCCGCCATATAATAGCTCGCACTGTAAATAAACAGCAGCCCTATAAGCGCGAGCGCAACAACCGCGGTCAGAAGTATGTAATCGGGCTTACCGCGCGAATTAATCAATTTCATTTTTAATTTTTTCCACTATTTTTTTAAAATGCTCTCCCCGCTCGGCGTAGTTTACGTAAGCGTCGAAGCTGGCGCATGCGGGAGATAGCAAAATCACATCGCCGGAAGAAGCTTCGGAAAACAATGTTCTCACCGCTTCCTCCAGTCCGCTGCAAAAGCAATATCTTTTGAAGCCCTTTCTTTGAGCCGATTGCGCGATTTTTTCGGCGGCTTCCCCGATTAACGCGATTTTTTTCACGCGAACGGGCATTTTTGCAAACAAATCGCAGAAATCGAGATTTTTATCTCTGCCGCCGAGTATGAGAAAAATTCTGTTCGGATAAGCGTTTATTGCCTTGATTGTAGAATCGATGTTTGTGGATTTGGAATCGTTTACGAATTCAACGCCGTTTATTTGTCCCGACGGCTCCAGCCTGTGTTCTACGCCGTTGAAGCTCAAAAGCCCCTTTCTCAGCTCCTGAACGGTCAGTCCCAGCGCTCGGCATACCAACAGAGCGCACATAGCGTTCCGAATATTGTGCGAGCCTTTTATCATCAAAGCGGAAGCATCGCAAACCGTTTCCTTGACGCCGTCCGTTTTCAGTACGATTTTTCCGCTTTCCAGATAACAGCCGTCGGTTTTCTTTTCAACGCTGAAAAACAATTTACGCGCTCTGCCCCGCCATTCGATTGCCCGCACCACGGGATCGTCCGCGTTAAGCACGCAATACCCCTCTTGCTGAAAAGCAAAAACATTTTTTTTGGCAGCGGCATAGCTTGCAAAATCTCCGTGCCTGTCCAAATGGTCGGGCGTAATATTCAAAACGGCGCTGATGTACGGCGCAAAGCGCGTGCAGCTTTCAAGCTGAAAACTCGACGCTTCAAGCACCGCTATATCTTGCTCGCTTAAAACGTCGCACATCGAGCAAAAGGGAACGCCTATGTTTCCCAAGGCATGCGAGGATCTGCCGGCACGACGAAGAATATGATTAATCAAGCTGACGGTAGTTGTTTTACCGTTTGTTCCCGTCACCGCAACTATGCGGCATCGGCTTCTTATGTACCCCAGCTCCAGCTCGCCGACAATCGGTATTTTTCTTTCCCTGCACGCCTTCACCAAAGGACGGTTTAAAGGAACCGACGGAGACAAAAGCAAAGCATCTATATCCGAAGGGAGATCCGCCTCGCTTTCAAATCGGAGAAAATTTTTTCCCTGCGCCCAATCGGGCACGCTTCCGCCGTCTGTGTACAAGGTTATTTCACACTCGTCCTTAAGCAAATCATACATTGCCTGTCCGGAAACACCCAAGCCGTAAATGATGACCTTTTTCATTTTTCCCTCCTAAACAAGCACAAGAACGCAAATCAAAGCTACTATTCCAGTAATAGTAGCGTACAAAAACCCTATTCTCGTCTCACTAAGACCTTTTTTCTGCAGATGATGATGAAAAGGCGCCATAAGAAAAACTCTTTTCTTCGTCCGTTTAAAATGCACCACCTGTATAACGTCCGAAACCGCGCTTGTCACAAACATGACTCCGAGTATCGGAATGTAAAGACTGAGCCGCCCCAAAATGGAAACGCACGCCACGACGCCTCCGAGCGCCAGAGAACCCACGTCCCCCATGAATATCTTTGCGGGAAAGCAATTGAAAAGCAAAAAGCCGGCAAGGCTGCCGACAGCGGCAAAGCAGACGGTCAAAAGCCCTTGATATTCTCTCACGTAAAGCGACAAGCCGTTTTTGTCCGCGTCGGCGGCTACAATTGCGATTATGGCTGCGATTCCCGCCATATAAACCAAGGTTGTCGACGCCGCAAGACCGTCGAGCCCGTCAGTCAGATTTACGCTGTTTGTCGTAGCAATAAAAATAAATACCACCAGAGGAACGACGCCCCACCCCAACGAAACAGTGTTTTTGGTAAAGGGCACGTAAACGTCGCCTCTTATCAGCTCGTTTTTATATACGACAAAGGCTACAATAAGAGCTATTGAAAGCTGAAGTATGATTTTCTGATAAGGTCTTAACCCGAGATTTCTTTTGTAATGTATTTTTATCGAATCGTCGAGAAATCCCGTCACGCCGTAAGCCGCAGTCACTGCAAGGGTGATATAGACGAATTTCCCTTTGCCGAAAATCAGACCGGCGATAAGAATGGCAAGAATTATGGCTATTCCGCCCATAGTGGGAGTTCCGCTTTTGTAGCTGTGTTCCTTTACGTATTCCAAAATTTCCTGTCCCGCTTTTTTTCTTTTCAAAAGCGGCAAAAGAAGAAACAGAAATACGACGCACAACAAAAAAGCTATTAAGGCAGCAAAAAGATAATTCCTCATTGTTTATCAACCCAAAAACCTATGTACCACTTCGATATCGTAAAACGGATATTTTCTTCCCTTGATTTCCTGATATCTTTCGGCGCCCTTTCCGAGAATGGCAACGGTGTCGGACGCGCCCGCTTCGTTTAACGCATGAAAAATCGCATCCTCTCTGTTTTGAATTATTTCGTAATTTTCCTTTAGCCCTGCGGTGATGTCGCGGAAAATAGAAAAGCTGTCTTCAAATCTAGGATTGTCGTCCGTGACTATAGCCAAATCGGCATATTTGGCTACGGCTCTTCCCATAAGCGGACGCTTGAATTTGTCCCGTCCGCCGCCGCAACCGAACACCACTATCAGCCGACCGCCCTTTTTCCCCGTCGAAGACAAATAAGACTGT
>URVX01000033.1 GCA_900551395.1 uncultured Subdoligranulum sp.
GCCTATCTCAGTCAGATATGCGGGCAAAACTATATCCGCCAGATAATAGCAGTCCTCGAATGCCGAGTCGCCTATCGTCAACGCGTGACCTTCCGCAACCGAAGCCGCGTCTGCAAATACTACCTGCGTAAGCCCGGTGCAGCCCTTGAAAGCGTTGTCGCCGATAGAAGTCACCTTTTCGCCCAAGGTCACTTTGGTAAGCAGCGTCGCGCCTGCGAAAACGCCTGCGTTTATCGTCACCACGTTTTCGTGCAACACAAACTCGCCCTCTTTCAGCGAAGGATAGAACATGATTTCGTCAAAGCTCTTGCTGTAAACGACGCCGTCCTCCGAAGCGAAGTTGAGATTGTTTACGTCAACGTCCACCTTCTGCAGCATGTTGCCGAAAACTCCGCCGATGTCGAAGATACCGACGGCGGCGCCTATTTTTACGTTTTCAACCGTGTGAATTCTTTCCCTTGAATATTCCGACTCGGGATCAATTCTGAATGCGTCGACGGCAAGCACGTTGCAGCGTACCGTTCCGTCCTCGCCCATTTCGCTTTTTGTGACCTGAACGTCAACGTCCGTAAGTTTAGACAACGGTACGGAGTTCGAATATATTGCGCAGTCTCCGAAAGCATACTTGCCCAACGAAACAAGGTTTGCGGGCAGGGTGATTTTTGTAAGATTTTTGCAGCCGTGAAACGCGCGCGTCTCGATGGTAAGCTCAACCGAGCCGGCGTCGCCGAGAAATTCTATAGAATTGATGTTGGAGCAGCTTCTGAACGCCGCTTCGCCAATCGTTTGCACCCACTCGGGCACAACAAGCTTGGTAATGTTTTTGCAGCCGTACCACAAGGTTTTGTCCTTGCTCGCCGCATAGGCGTTGGAAAACGCGTTTGCCGCAATCTTTGTTATGCCTGTAGGTATGGTGAACACGCCGTTTTCTCCCGAGAAGGTTCTCGGCGCATAAACTATCGTGTCCGCAGCATTGTTTACTACAAGTCCGTCCATCGAGCGATAAGCCCAATTGTCGTTGGTGAAGTAAATGCGCTCCAGATCCATCATATACGAAAAATATTTGGAGTCGAAAACGAAACGCGTGGGCAGCACAAGCTCGACCACATTAGACGCGCCGGCAAACGCGCGGTCGCTCAAAGACAGCGTCTGCTCCGTTTCTCCGTCCGGCTGGGCAAGGAACTCTATCTTTTCAAGATAAAGCGCGCTGAACGCGCTGTCGTCAATTCTCGTTACCGAAGCGGGAACCGTTATCCAAGTGAGATAATTCGTATCTCCGAATACGTTTGTAGGCAGAACCGTCACGCCGTAAGGTATTTCGTATTCCCCTTTTCTCGCTTTGGGCATATAGTTCAGCTGCAGGTCGGAACGGTTGTCGGTATCTCTGTACTCGAAAAGCACGCCGTCTATGGATGTATATCTGGTTTCGTATACGAGACCGGGATGAGCCACATAGATCTCGACGTCCATCAACGCATTGCAATAGGAGAACGGCGAACCTGTCGAATTGCCTCCCGATGAGCCGTATTCTATGTTCTTTATCGTGTCGGGGATGAGTATCTTGACCAGCTTCGAGCATTTGTCGAAAGCTCCGCTGGTTATGTCTACTACCGGCAGACCGTCGTACTCGGCAGGCACCTTAACCTCCGTCAGCAAGTCTATTCCCGCGCCCTTTTTCACCGAATAGCCTTCCACCGTCTGTCCGTTGAGGGTCTGCGTCGTCTTTGTCATCACGAACACGTCCACCCAGCCGGCGTAAAGCGTCTTGTCGCCCGCCGTTATCCACACGTCCGTTCCCTTGCCGGTGTGGTCGGTGTATTTTATTCCCACGTTGTTGGGAGAGTCGTACCATCCCAAAAACGTCTTGGTCGTATTCACCGACTCGGGCACGGGGAACGAATAGCCGAGCCTGTACGACACCTTCATCGTCAGACTTCCGTCCATCGTTCCGCCTATCACGTTGAACGTAACGGTGTATTCCTTTGCCGTCCAGTGCGCATAAAGAGTGAGGTCGGCAGCATCCTCGAGCTTGGTCTTGACATACTGCGTTCCGCTGGTTTCTCCCATCCAGTAATCGAAGTTGTAGCCTACCAGCTCGACTTCCTCGGCAGGCAGCTCCAGAGGGTCGTTCTGCGCACGATACAGCGTGCCGTAGCTTTCGTAACCCTCCATATTGTATCTGAGCGTAACCTCGTATACCTCTACCTCGACAGGCTCCCACTCGGAGGCTGTTCCCACTCCGTCGTAGTAGCAAATCTCTATTACGTTCAGACCTTTTCTGTCAAATTCCACCTTGTATCTGGTCGTGGTTCCGCTCAGCTCCTCCGCTTCGCCTCCGTTCAATTTCACAGCGTATTTCAACGCTCCGATAATTGACGACCACTCCAAATATCCTTCTTTATACTCCACTCTGCCTTCGAGCGTAGCGGCAAATCTTTTTACGTCGGAATACAGCGAATTCTCCGCCTCCGTCGCTCCGTTTGCCCTTACGCTTATCTGCATGCTCGTCCAGTCCGCGTCGGCGGGCAGCCTCATGCTGTTTCCGGTCGCCGGATATTCCGTTCCGTCTATCAGCACCGTGTAGCTCTCCGCTCCCGTCACCGCGTTCCACTTCAGCTCGTCTCCGTCTACCGTTATTTCCACAGGAGTTGCAAGCCTCGTCTTTATGTACGTGTATTCCGCCGGCTCCGAGTTGTTGTAGCCGTGCGCCACCGCTCTTACGCTTATCCTTATTTCGCCCGGCTCCATCTCCTTCAACGACACCGCTCTCTCGTATCTCGTCCATGCTCCGTCGTTTATTTTATACTCGTAATACTGCGCTCCGCTTACGTTGTTCCATACTATCGTTTCGTCCTCGGCTTTTACGCTAAGTCCCGTTACCTCCTCAAGATGTCTCTCGAATACGTATTCCTCCGACTCCGATCCTATGTAGCCTTCCGCTATTGCCTTTACTACGAATCTTATTCCTTCCGCACGCATCTCGCACTGCGAAAAATCGAAAAGACCGCTCGTGTTCTCCGCGTCGGTGAATTCCTGCGTGTGCTCGTGGCTTTCGTTTCCGCATATTACAGTTACGAGATACTTCTCGGCGTTGTCAACCTTGTTGAATTTGAGAGTAAATCCGTCTACGGCAAAAACCGACACTCTCGCGAGCGCCTTGTTGTTGTAATAAACCGTAGTCGTTTTGTTGTTGTACGTCACCGTTATTACGTATTCTCCGGCGGGCTTGCTGCCAAAGTCGTACTCGTATTCCGTCGTTCCCACCGTGCGCGTCTCTTTCGTCAAGTCGGGGGCGGTTATCTCCACGCGATAGCTCACGTTTACTCCCATGCTCTCCCACGTAACTCCGTTCTCGTTTACCGACACTAGCGGACTGCCGCTCTTCCACACCGCATACAGCGTGATGTTCTGCTTCAGCACCTGTCCCGTATACTCGCACGTTAGCTTCTCCGCGTCCTCGAAGTCGCTCATCCACCAGCCGACAAATTCCTTCCCGCTCTCCTCGGGCTTCGGCAAGTCGGTCAAAATTCCCGCGTCGTTTGTCTCTCTTGCCGCTATCTCCGTCGTAGTGCCGGAAAATTTTACCGTATACGTATTCTCCGCCGGCAGCTCGAACCGCGCGTACACGGTTATGCTTCCCGTTATTGTTTCCTTCGCAAAATCAAACACGCTCTTAAAGCCGCTGTCCTTGTACCAGCCCGCGAAAATTTCTCCGGATTTTTCGGGGTCGTCGGGCTTGACCGCTTTGCCGTTGTGCTCAACGCTCTGCGGACCGACAGAAGTTCCGCCGCCCGTCACAAAGGTCACCGTATAAGAATTTATCTTCCACGATGCCGTCAAGGTTATATCCCCCGTAATCGTGTCTGTTCCGAACAGAAACTCCGTTCCGTCCGGCTTCAGCCATTTTTCAAAGGCATAACCGTCCCTGGTCGGCGCCGCAGGCTCTTCTATCGTCTTCTTGCTTTTCGCTTCCACGCTTGCAACCGCGCTTCCGCCCGCGCTGTCAAACGTAACCGTATACGTTTTTGCGCACGCAGCAAGACTCAGCACAAGTATCGCCGCCAGCAAAACCGCCAACAATAACCTTGCTCCTCTCCTCTTTCCCTTCATTTTTTGCCTCCTATAAAATTTCTTGACATTGCGTCGAATTCACATATTTCCTAACAGATTTTCCGATTTATGTATATTCACACAATGTATCGTGAAAATTGTAGCAAAGTTTGCTCACCGTGTCAACTTGTTTTCGTCGTTTTTTTTTTTTTTGTAAATTACACATCTGCGATGTGTAATTTTTTGATATTATTTGATTTATTATGTGTTGTAAAATTGCAAACGTCTTATTTTTCGCCTTTATAAAACATAAACAATAAAATATGACATTTTTTGATTACACTTATGCTAATATCTATATTTTTTATTTCACTTTATTGCCACACTTATCGAAGCTGCAAAATTTCACATAAAAAACACCCCGCAAAAGCCTATGTGCCCGGGGGTGATTTTAAAACCGTTATTGAGTTATTTCTGCTTTTTCGCGGCTTTTCGCTCCTTTTTCTGTTTTTTCAACCGCTCCTTGATTTCACGCATGTATTGTTTGTTTTCTTCCATCAGCTTGTAGTGCCTTTGCAAAACAAGCTCTTTTGTAAACTTCGGCTCCACTCTTTTGAGCAGCATTTCGGGTCGAGCCATGAGCGTAGTAAAATATCTCAGCGTGTTGGCGTAATAAAGCCCGTCGGCTACTCTCTCGTCCATGGTCAGCCCCACCGTCATCACCTTGCACGGAATTATTTCGTTGGATTCGTTTACGATAGCAGTCTTTTTCTCCTTGCCCATCGCCACGAAAAGTCCCGTAGTGCCGAATTCGTAAACGTGGTGATAAATGAAATCGCACTTTATGGACTTGAGAAAGGTCACGAAGCAGCTGTTGTGAAAGGGACTGAGTTCTACGAGAGAACCTGCAAGCACATTGTGCTTGTCCGCCCACCTGACGCAGCTCATAAAAAATCTGAGCAGCCAGGCGGGAAGCTTGAGCAGCTTGTTCATATACAAATCCAAATCGTTGTTTACGTTGCGTCCGGAATTGTCCTCGAATGCGGCTTTAAGCTTGTCCCTTACGTCGAAAATAGATTCGCTGCCGTCGAAATCCACCTTTACCACCGTTTCGCTAGCGTTGTCCTTAAGCACTTTTTTGACCGCGAAAGCTATCGTAAGATTGTATCTGTCGTAAATCTTGTTGCCCACAACAAACCGATTGAGCTGAATTCTCTCGGAATACATCCTGACAATCGCGGCAATAAGAATGTCGTTGTAAGTAAAGCGCTCGCCCTTCTCCGCCTGATTTGCGATAAACCTGTCAAGATAATCGCATCTCACGTCCGCCCGGGAATAGTTTGCCGAATCCCATCAGTGCGGTATGATATGCGGCGTCATCTGCAGCATAGGATAAATATATTTTGCCCATTTTCCGTCTCTGCGACCCATAAATAAAAACTCCGTAAAAATTATTTCATTGTTTTCCGCATTATTATACTACTTTAAATCAGTTTTGCCAAATGTTTTGGCAAAAAATGAAAAACGATTTCTTTTGGTTTATTTTTAATGAAGAAACCCGACAGTTGTCGGGTTTCTTGACGTTTTTTACTTGTTCAGCTCGTACAGCTTTACCGAATTGAAAATATCCTTTTCCTTTGCTTCCTCGCCGTATCTGTCCACGTCCTGCACGTTTTTGGGACCGTGAGTAAGACACAACGGACCGTTCAGACAGCCTCCGACGCATGCCATGCCTTCGTAAAAATTCCCGTCTCCTCTGCCGAATTTCTGCTTGTTCAACGCTATTTTGCATTGCTCCAAACCGTCCATTCTGACGGGCTTTACGCCCTCTATGCCCATAGACCTGGCGACGTCCGCCATACCCTGGGCTATGCCTCCGCTCTTGGCGAAAATTCTGCCGTAAAAGCTTGCGTTGTCCAGAGCGGTTTCTTTCAGCACGGTGACGTTTATGTCCCGCGCGTCGAGAAACGCCTGAAGCTCCTCGAAGGAAATCACGCAGTCAATCCAGTCTTTTGCCTTGTCCAGCTTATATTCTCCCTTTTTGCTCACGCACGGTCCGATAAAAACCGTCTTTGCCGTGCCGTCCACGCGCTTTATCAGCTTGGCTGTTTCCACCATAGGCGACACGGAGTGGCTGATAAGGTCGGTCAATTCGGGAAAATACTTTTCTATGTACTTGACGAAGGAAGGACAGCAGGAGGTGGTCATAAGCCCCTTTTCTTTCCACTCGTTTGCCTCGTGATAGAGCGTTATGTCCGCGCCTAGCGCAGCCTCGACCACCTGATGAAAGCCCAGCTCGTGTATACCCGTGACGACCTGCTCGATTTTGGCATACTTGAACTGGCTCACTATGCTGGGCGCGATTATGGCGTAAACCTTGTAGTTTTTGTTGTTGTCCGAGTTTTTCAGAATTTCTATCGCGTCAAGGACGTATGATTTGTCCATGATTGCGCCGAAAGGACATTGATAAACGCACGCTCCGCAGGACACGCATTTGTCGTTGTCGATAACCGCCTTTTTGTCCGCGTCCATCGAAATGGCGTTCACCTTGCAGCTGCGCATACAGGGACGGTGCTGATGTATGAGGGCGTTGTAGGGGCAAACCTGAGTGCACTTTCCGCACTCGATACATTTTTCCTTGTCGATAACCGCCCGGTGATTGACTATCGAAATCGCCCCTTTCGGGCACTCGTCCGCGCAGCGGTGGAACAGACAGCCTCTGCAGGCGTCGGTCACGAGAATACCGCTCACGGGACATTCGTCGCACGCCTCGCGGATGACCTCCACGACGTTGGAATTGTCCTTGTCTCCGCCCATAGCCAATTTCACACGCTCGCCCAAAATCGCGCGCTCCTTGTAAATACAGCAGCGCAGCTCGGGCTTGGGACCGGGCGCAAGCTTTTTGGGTATGTCAATAGCTGCGCTCTGCAAATTGCCCTCGTAAGCGCTTCTGATGACTTCTTTTAAGGTTTTGTATTTTATTTCCTGTACGTTTGTATCGAAAATTCTCATTTTTCTGTCACCGCCTGACAAAATCAATTATATTTGACCGAAACGGTCTTGCCCATTTTTTCCAGATTTTTAGTAAGCGATTCGACCAGCTTGAGCTTCATGGTTATGTCTATGGGAAGCTCCTGATGCGCCGCATTGACTCCCTGCCCTACGAAAAAGTTGACGTGCGTCGCTTTTTCAAAAAGCATATCCGCAAGCAGCGAAGCGCCGTCGCGCTTGGCGAAGAACTTGGGATGCAAATCCTTTTCCGACAGATACTCCTGCGACAGAGTAAGCAGACGGCGCATTGTAAGCACCCCTTCGGTTGTAAGGTCTATGCCGTCTATGTAGCCTATGGGCGGCACGTCCTTGTCGGGAAATTCAAACGCCGCCTTAACCTCCGTCTTGAGACAGCGTGCCACTATCTGCGAGCTTGTGCCGCCGCACACGACCTTCTTCGTGTTTCCGCTCATAAACTCGCTTACCACCGCCTCGTCCATTTCCTTGTTTACGGGAGGACCAATCATCAGGTTGACCTTCTGCTCCTCGCGTATTTTGACGGCAGCCACGGTGGTGTCGTCTCCCGGTTTGTCCATATAAAGGTCGTTGCAGGCATTTGCCAGAAGCCAGGCCATGCAGCGCGCGGACATATCCGGCTTGAGCACGTTGTCGAGATACGCTTTGATTTCCTTTCTTTCCCAGCCGAAATTCAGAAGCATGCCTATGCCCGCGTGTATCGTGCCGTCGCTCATAACGAGAACGGCGTCGTTTTCTCCAAGCCTTAGCGCGGACTTGTAAACCTTTTTGCCAAGCACGCTTATTTCCTCTCTTTCGAGGTCGCCGCATTTGCCGTCGTGCACGAAAATAGCCTGCGGGTTGTCAAACTCCACCAGATAACCTTCGCCGCTGCGGTTTAAGTGAATAACGCTGAACGTGGCGTAGGCAACGCCTCTCACCTTGCATACCGGGAGAGATTGAATAATTGTCTCTATACATTCGTCGAGAGGGATATCCTCCGCGACCATCGTGCAGAGAATTTTGGAGGTAAGCGTAGCCAGAATATTGGCTTTGACGCCGCTGCCCATACCGTCGGCAAGCACCAGCGTCGTGTAGTCGCCGTTTACAACGCTTTCCACCTTGTCCCCGCACAGCACCACCCACAAATTGATGAGGGAGGTGTAACCGCTTTCGAGGTAAAACGCCATTGCGTCAGTCCTCCTTGTCGTCCTGAGACAAAGTCTTTTTCAGCTTGAGGAGAGCGACCTTGGTTTCCGCCGTCGTCTCTCCGAGAAGCGAAGCGATTTCCTGAGCCACGCGCATTTGCTTTTTTATCACGTCGTCGGTAGTCTGGAGCGTTTCCAGCTTGACGGAATTGAGCTTTGAGTCGTAGCTTACCCTTTCGGTTATGTCCTTCATTATGGCAAACATGACCTTGTGCTTCGGCAGCAGCACAATGTGCATTTCCGCATATTTGCCCGTTTTGTCAACCTTGACCTTTTTGCGCACGAGGTTTCTGTTTTCGCTTATCGCAAGAATAAAGTCCGTCGGATTGAAATAATCCACGAGGTTGTTGCCCTTGCAGCTGTCGTCTATCCCCCACAGCTCCATACCCTTGCGGTTGATATCCTGAATTTTCAGGTCATAGTCTATGACCACTATTCCGTTGGGGCTGTTCATGATAACCTCGTTGGACATGCTTTCGGCGCGCTCCCTGACGTAAGGCAGGCACATCTCCACGTCCGCAAAGCCGTTGGCAACCGCCCACGCTTTTTGCCTGCAAGTGTCGTAACCGCAAGCTCCGCAGTCCAGCTCGTCCTCAGGTCTGAATTTGCCGGTTTTTGCGAGAATAGCCTTGATTTCACGCTCGGGCACAAACAAATTCGCGTTGTTCAAAGCATAATGGTTGGAGCTTAAATCACTACCTTCGGTGTCCGGCTTGATTTCTCCGTCGCCCTTGTGCGCGTAGTTTCTCACGGCTATATTCGCCCTGACGACGCCGCCTGCGCGCTTGACGGCGCAAGGACCGTTTATGCACGCGTGGTCGCAGGCGTTCAACTCAAGAAATACGTTGTACAGCTCGTCGACGCTTTCCAGCGCCTGCATGACGTTTGCCACTCCGCTGACCGCTATGTATTCGTAATCGCCTCTCGCGTCCTTGA
>URVX01000034.1 GCA_900551395.1 uncultured Subdoligranulum sp.
GCTGATTGCAGACGTCGAGGTATCAATCGACAGCGTAACAGAAAATGACGGAAAAGAAAGTTACCGTGTGTTTCTTATAGAAATTCCTCCCATCGATATAAAAGTATTAGGAACAGCAACCAGATTAACAATAGTCTGTAATGGAAACGAGGTCATATCATGAACGGAAAAACAGAAAAACGCTTTGTCTGTTCTGTAAGCAAAATAGTTTTGGCATTGGCGATAGTTCTTTCTTGTTCAATGTTTTTGACAGGATGCGCAAAAAATTCTGATAAGGTGAATTATCATTTGAGAGGCGGAGGATATTGCGATGATATACAGGAATATCCAAAGTATTTCCGACCTGAAATGCTGATAAACTCGCTTGAAGAATTGTATGTTTATTGCAGTATGGTGGGCTGGCGTCCGTCGGAACCCGGAAAACCTTGGAAATACGATTCTAAAATTGAAAGAGTTTTAAAAAATTATGATGAAGAGTATTTTACAAAAAAATCGCTTATCATAGTGGTTTATAAATGGGATGCAAGTCGCAATCCTATTAAAGAAGTAAAGATAAAGGGACTGACAAAGGAATGCAATTCATTGATTATAGACTTGGATGTAATTTATTTATTAGATGCAATTCTATTTCCGATGACTAATTTGACTAATTACGTATACATGCTTGAAGTTAAACAGGAGGATATACAAGGAACTACTGCAACAGCGATAAGAATAAATAAAAAAGAAATTAATATGCAACCGGCAGATGTCTCTTTCGATGGTGAATTTGTTTTTTAAAGGAGGATTTATTTTTTATGAACAACCAAAGAAGAAAAAAGATTGGTATCTATTTTATTACTACAGTTATAGTATTTTTAGTGTTACTTTCAAGTATTACACAGTCCATATTTGCGTCTGCCGTTGAAACAAACGAAGAAAAAAAATCAATTTGTAATGCTACATTAGATGATAACTTTGAAGATAATAAAATTGCGGATAAGCAGAAGTTAAAATTTATTTCGTGTTAATAATACTTTAAACAATTCCGATTTATTGTAGGCGTCAACAGTCGATTTGTACTTTAGAAATAAAATTCTCTTTGTGTTTTTGCTTTATGTCGCAACAGCCGCGAAATTTTATCGGAGGAGGACTGTGCCTGCAGGCTTCAAAGATTGACACCCATGGCTTTGAGTGATAAAATAAAATTCTATCCGAAAATGCGATTCGCCGAGGAATCCGGCTGCTTCGGAAAAAAATATAACGGCGGTAAATATGAAAATGGCAATCAAAATAGCCGCGTGCGTTCTCGCCGCGCTTATATTTCTTATTCTCGTGTACGTGCTTTACGTCGTGCTGCAATACAGCAGGATAGAGGACGACAAGGCTTTGGAAATAAACAACCCCGCAAGCGAAAGCGTGCGTGCCGGAGAAAGCTATGTGATAGGCACCTACAACATAGGCTTCGGCGCTTATGACAAGGATTTTTCTTTTTTTATGGACACGGGGCGCATGATTGGCAGCGACAAAATCATTCGCGGTAAATACGGCAAAGCCGTGAGCAGGGAGGCTGCTTTGCGCAACACGGAGTGGGCTATTGAAGCCGCACGCGCTTTGAAGCCCGATTTCATGCTGTTTCAGGAGGTGGACGAAAAATCCCACCGCGCGCGCAAGGTAAATCAGCTTGCGGCGATTCGGGACGCTTTTCCAACTCATTCCTCCGTTTATGCGGAAAATTTCCACACGGCATATTTGTTTTATCCCTTTAACGACCCGCACGGCAAAACCAATGCCGGCATAGTGACGCTTGCGGACAAGCGGGCGGAAAGGAGCACAAGGCGTTCCTTTCCCGTTTCCGGGGGATTTGCAAAATTCTTCGATTTGGATCGATGTTTTTCGATCACTTATTTTCCCGTCGAAAACAGTCGAAAGCAGCTGGCGCTAATCAACCAGCACATGTCGGCATACGACGAGGGAGGCGTGATTAGGCGTCTTCAGTGGCAGATGCTTTCGGAAGTTATGTCCGCCGAATACGAGCGGGGCAATTACGTGGTGGTCGGCGGGGATTTCAATCATGATATTGCCGGCAGCGTAGGTTATTTTCCCACGCGGCAGCAAAAACCCGATTGGGTTTTCGAGCTGCGCGAAAGCGATTTGCCCGAGCACTTTTCCTTTGCGGCTTCCCTCAACGCTCCCACTTGCAGGGGCAGCGAATTGCCGTATACGGAGGGGCTTAATTATACTGTCGTCATCGACGGCTTCATCGTATCGGACAACGTGTCGGTCGAGGGGATAACGAACATAGACACGGGCTTCGAGTTCACCGACCACAATCCGGTGAAAATGACTTTTTCGCTAAAGAACTGAGACGCGCGTCAAGCCCGGGCTTTAAGCGGCGCACGGAAAAACCCGCGCGCGAGTTGGTTGCGAGGTTGAGTCGATTGGTTTTGTGGCAATTCAGATTTCGGACAGTCCCAAAAGAAAATCCGAGCTTACGTCGAAAAACAACGCAAGCCTGAAAAGACCGCCCGCAGAAGGCTCGCTTTTGCCGTTCAGCCACTTGGAAATCGTGCGCTGCGAAACGTCTATTTTAGCCGCCAGCACGGATTGCGTCATGCCCGTTTCCGTCATAAGCTGCCTCAACCTTTTTCCGAATTCCGTCGAGTCGAAATTTTTCATACCTCTTATATAGAACAAAAGTCTATCAAAAAATCATAATAGAATTATTGTTCTCAATTTTTTATTGAAAAATTCCGAATTTGCAGTGTTTTGCGACAAGCTTCTTTGTTTTCGTCAAAAACAGACGAAAACTGCGTTTGCGGACAAGACGTTAAGGAAAGCGTAGCAATTTTCCGACGGCGTTCCGCGCGGTATAAACAGCGGCTGCATTGGTCACACTTTTCTTATGGATTACGAAAAGGTGTACGTCGCGGTGACGCTGAAGGTGGACAGAGAGGGAAAGGTAATACCGCTGCGCTTCGAATGGGAGGACGGCAGAGTTTTCGAAATCGACCGCGTGCGTTCCGAAGGCATGTCTCCTGCGCGGCACGTAGGGGCAATTTTGACAAGAAGATACGATATTACGGTGGCGGGCAAGGAGCGCGAGCTGTTTGTCGAGACTCGCAGCAACCGTTGGTTTGTGGAAAAGCCCCTGTTCTGAAACAAAAACGGCTCGGGCGGCAAAATTTCGACGAAGCATTTTAGATTTACCGCAAGCGTCCGGCTCCGACAGCGCGGGTTGAATATAAATGAGAACGATTCTTCACAGCGATTTGAATAACTTTTACGCTTCGGTCGAGTGTCTGCGCAATCCCGAAATCAGGGACAAGCCCGTTGTCGTCGTGGGTTCTAAGGAGGACAGGCACGGAATAGTGCTGGCTAAAAATCTTATTGCCAAAAGCGCCGGCGTCTCCACGGGTGACGTGTGGTGGGAGGCAAAGCGCAAATGCGGTTCCGAGCTTGTCGAGGTCAAGGCGGATTTTGCGGCATATCTCGACGTTTCCAGAGCCGTCAGGCGCATATACGAGGATTATACAGACAAAATAGAAGCATTCGGAATAGACGAATGCTGGCTGGACGTAACCGAGCTTGCCGCGCATAAAAGCGGCGAGGAAACGGCGCTTGAAATCCGCAGTCGCATAAAAAAGGAGCTGGGGCTTACAGTCAGCATAGGCGTTTCTTGGAACAAAATATTTGCAAAGCTTGGGAGCGACATAAAAAAGCCCGATGCGGTGACAGTTATTTCTCGGGACAATTTCAGGCAAATCGTATGGCCGCTGCCCGCGGAGGAGCTGCTTTACGTAGGGCGGGCGACAAAGGCGAAGCTTAACCGAATGGGCGTTTTCACAATAGGCGACCTTGCGGAGGCGGATAAAAGCGCGCTTGTTTCAAGGCTGGGCAAATGGGGCGCATGGCTGCATGATTTTGCCAACGGGAAAGACGACTCTCGCGTCGTAAAAACAAGCGAGGAGCAAAACGTAAAGAGCATAGGCAACTCTCTCACCGTGTGGAGGGATCTCAACAATCTCGAGGAGGCGCGCATGGTCATCTTCATGCTTGCGGATTCGGTGGCGGCGCGTATGCGCGAATCGGGGCTTTTTCTGGCGCGGACGGTGCACGTTTCCGCAAGAGGAAGCGACCTGGCTTCCTTTCACAAGCAGGGCAAGCTGCCCCGTCCGACGGGAGCGGCGCGCGAAATCGCGCAGACGGCTGTTGCGCTGTTTGAGAAGGTATACTCCTGGGATACGCCGCTGCGCGGACTGGGAGTTTCCGTGTCGGATTTTTATTTCGGCGGAATTCAGACGGATATGTTTTCCGATTGCATCAAAGCGGACAAGCAGAAAAGGCTGGACGAGGCGGTTGACAAAATCAGAAAGAAATACGGAAACAAAATTATACAGCTTGCAGTAGTGCACAAGGATCCCAGACTCAAGGAGCTGGACATAAAGGGTGAGCACGTGATTCATCCTTACAGCTTTTTCAGGCACAACTGATTGGTCTCCCGTCCGTTTCGGACGGGGGCTTTTGTTATGCGTTTAAATTATGACCGACCATTACAAACGGATATTTTACATTTATTTCGGATGGGTTTATAATATTTCCGTAAAAATTTTTCGAGAGGTAGAATTATGAAAAAGGTAACTGCGGGTAAAGACGCGCTGGGCGATTTCGCTCCTTTGTTTGCGGAAATAAACGACGACGTGCTGTTCGGCAAGGTGTGGGCGAGAGAGGATTTGCTGTCGCCCAAAATACGGAGCATTGCCACCGTGACGGCTTTGGTCGGCGAGGGCGTCTTCGATTCTTCTTTGGAATTTCACATGCGCAAGGCTAAGGAAAACGGCGTTTCCGAACCGGAAATCGCAGAGCTGCTGACACAGCTTTCCTTTTACGTCGGCTGGCCTAAGGGGTGGGCGGCTTTCAGGATGGCTCGAAATATTTGGCGGGAGACTGAGGACGGCACCGCCGCTTTTGCAGCGCGGTCGGTTTTTCCCGTAGGCGAGCCCAACGTCGCTTACGAAAAGTTTTTTGTCGGGCGCAGCTATCTGCAACCGCTGGCAAAAGACGGGCTTTCGGTTGCAAACGTCACGTTTGAGCCCGCTTGCAGGAACAACTGGCATATTCACCATGCCGCAAGGGGCGGCGGACAGCTTCTGCTTTGCGTCAACGGTCGCGGCTGGTACCGGGAGTGGGGCAAGGAAGCGCAGCCTTTGTCTGCCGGAGACGTCGTGGAAATCCGCGCGGGCGTAAAGCATTGGCATGGTGCGGCAAGGGACAGCTGGTTTTCGCATATAGCCGTCGAAAAGCCGGGAGAAAAATGCTCCACCGAGTGGCTGGAGGCAGTCGGCGATGAGGAATATTTTAATCTGAAGTGACGCGCTTGAACTCCTTTGTTGGTTTATGCGCGTTGTTGGCGGGGAATTTTGTTGCGAGGTTGACAAAATGCGATTTAGCGACTAAAATACAAAAAAGTCGTCGCGCAGGCGGCGCGCGGTAGGAAAAATTATGACTGACATTTTCGACGATGTGAAAAAGCTTGGCTTCGGACTCATGAGACTGCCGCAAAAAGACGGCGCAATCGACATCGAACAGGTAAAAACGATGGTGGATATGTTCCTCGATGCGGGCTTCAATTATTTCGACACCGCGTTTGCTTATGCAGGCAGCGAGGATGCGATAAGGCAGGCTTTGGTTGAGCGAGTGCCGAGAGAAAGATTTTTTCTTGCGACCAAAAACGCCGCCTGGCTCAACTGCAAAACGCGGGAGGACGCGGTAAATCAATTTGAAACCTCTCTCCGGCAGACGGGAGCGGGCTATTTCGATTTTTATCTGCTGCACAATTTGGGCGAAGCCCGCACGCGGGTTTTCGACGACTTCGATATGTGGAGCTGGATTCGGGAGAAAAAAAGAGAGGGGCTTGTAAGACACGCCGGTTTTTCTTTCCACTCCACGCCTGAGGAGCTGGACAAAATTCTCACCGCGCATCCCGAAGCGGAGTTTGTGCAGCTGCAGATAAATTACGCCGACTGGGAAAATCCCGCAATCAGGTCGAGAGAGTGCTAAGAAGTTGCGAGAAAGCACAAAAAGCCGTTATCGTCATGGAGCCGGTCAAGGGAGGGATGCTTGCCAACCCGTCGCAGACGGTGGCGGACGTGCTCAAAGACGCCGAGCCGACCTCGTCCGCAGCGTCGTGGGCAATCAGATTTGCCGCAGGACTCGAGGGCGTGCTGACTGTGCTTTCGGGCATGAGCAGCGTAGAACAGATGAAAGACAATTTGTCTTGTATGAAGGGATTTTCTTCTCTTGACTCCAAAGAACGCGAAGCTCTGCTTAAGGCGCAGGAGGAGCTGAAAAAGGTGCCTCTTGTCCCTTGCACGACCTGCAACTACTGCGCAAAGGTGTGCCCGGCGAACATAGGCATATCCGGCACGTTTACGGCGGAAAATTATTTTACGCTTTTCGGAAGCAAGGACATGGCTGTGTCTCAGGCAAAGTGGCTTATAGACGGGCACGGCAGGGAGCGCGCGGACAAATGCTTGAACTGCGGAAGCTGCGAAAAGGTCTGTCCGCAGCACATAGATATACGCAACGAGCTGAAAAAGGCTGTCAAGGACCTTTATTGATACTGTCGAACAAATTCGTTAAAACGCATAAGCCGCAAATCAGCGGCTTTTAAATTGCGGGGACTGTTTGGGGAAGTGCTTATTTTTTAAGCCGATTTGGCAGAATTTCCTTTTTTGCGCTTTGATTAAACGCAGGGATTTTGCCAAAACAAATCCGAGCCGGTTTCGCAGAAGTAAATGTTTAAGCAATTTTTGATACGCTTGGACGCTCGGATTAAGTCAGACAAATATTTGAACTTATTCGCTTGATTTTTGCTTTCGTTTGTGTTATCATATTCAAGCTGCGAAATTGGAGAGATGGTTGAGCGGTTTAAGGCACACGCTTGGAAAGCGTGCGTACGTGAAAGCGTACCGGGGGTTCGAATCCCCCTCTCTCCGCCAAAAATCTGTCGTTCGGCGTGGATACCGCCGAGCGACTTTTTTTCTACATTTTTTACTATTTCATTTTTTATTTTTTCAATATCTTCTTCACTGTTTATAATTATTTCTTTGCCTGTCACTTGATCGTGTGTTGTAAAAATTATTAGTCGGTCGTTATATAAAATTATCTTTGCAATAAACTTGGTAAAGAACTCAACTCTTTCATTATGGCTTGTGTAGCCAAAACTACCGATTATCTTTTTATTTTTTTATCACAAAAAAAGATGCAATGAGTATTTTTTGAATTATTTTTTTGAAATGGCTTGCTTTTATTTTTAAACAGAGTTAAAAACACAAACCAAAATGCGAAGTGTTTTATGGATAACAAAATTTTAGCCAATATGATAAGAAAAAAATTCTACGAAGAAAAGATGTCTGCTGAATATGAATTGCAGTGTTTTTTGTTGAATGTCAATTGGTTCTTCTTCAATACTTTTAATATATTCGCTTTTAATGTTAAAGAATTCCATTAATTTAGGTAGGTAATTGACTGATATTTTCGTTGTTCCTTGTCCAAGACTGACATTAAAATTATTTTGCATTTCTTTATTAGTAATAGGAGTTGATAATATTTGAATACTGTCTTCTTCAAATTTATAATATCCAGTATATCCTTGTTCTAAATATAATTTATCTTGTGCTTCAGATAACTTTTTCTCATTTTCAAAGAAGCCATAAGCAATAATTTTTCCATCATATTGGAACAAAATTAAACTACCCGGAACAGTCACCATGCTGTGAGCACGATAATAAAAAGTGTTCCCTCTTGGTGGCATTTCTTTTGTTAAGAAATGAATGCAATCCTTATGTTTTCAAATTCATTTTTACCTAGAGGTAATGCTCTTATTTCAGGAATTATCTTATCGTCAGCATGTCTTAAAGTGTAATTTTCAAAAGGAGTAGAAGGGACGCCTTTTAAACCTCTACATCTATTACAACAACTTTGAATGTATTTTCCCTCATATCTAAAACCAAAAGATTGAGGACATGGATAAAAGATTTCTTTTCCAACACCTTTCGTACAAGATGGGCAAGTTTTATATAATATATTATTTCTAAAAAAGAAATTTGAATTTTCTGCTTTTTCCATTATGTATTCCTCTTATAATTCATTACTACTATTTCAGTTATATTTCCACGCTTACTTGCTTGGCAATTAATTATACGCTTTGCATAAACTCTTTTTATTTCAAAATCTTTATATAAATTATCAAAGAAATTATCTTCTTTATTTGCATTTTTAGGATCTGAATTAGACAGCATTAACAAGCAATCTTTTTCATCAAGAGCTTTATAGTGATTAGCAAGATTAATTTGGTCATTATCATCAAAACCAGATTTGTCATAACTTACAAATGAATTATTTTCAATTAGTGGTCTGTATGGTGGATCAAAATATACAAATGCATTTTTATCAGCACTATCTAAAACTTGTTCATAAGATCCATAAGAAATTTCAACTTTTTGTAATAACTGAGAACACAATTCCAAATTCTCTTTATCACAAATCATAGGATTTTTATATCTACCATGAGGAACATTAAATTTTCCATATCTATTGACTCTATATAATCCGTTAAAACAAGTTTTATTTAAGAATATAAAATCAGCACATTTTTCATAATCTTCATGACCATTTAGATGTATTTCATTATATCTCTTTCTAACATCATAATAGTATTCTTCTTTGTCTTCAGTTGTTAAGTATTCGTTTGCAAGATGTCTTAAATACTCAATAACTTTTTTTACATTTTATTTTAATGCACCTATAACAATTGATAAGTTCTTTGTTAATATCGTTTATATAAGCTTTTTTAAAATTATAATTTTGAAGAACATGAAAAAGAATTGCTCCACCACCAACAAATGGCTCAATGTATATTTTTAAATATGAAACGAAGCACATTTTATAAATATTTATCTTCTTTTTTGGGTTTTTTTGACTTGTTTTGGCTTGTCTAAATTGCCGTTTAAATAGCAAATAATAAAATTCTTGGAAAATTTGCGGTGTAAATTAAAAATATGTATTTATATGTGTTGACTTTTTATATGATATTAAGTTAT
>URVX01000035.1 GCA_900551395.1 uncultured Subdoligranulum sp.
TTCCTTGCCGTGAATTTCATGCAGGATAATACCGGCTATCACGAGGATATTAAGCGCTATCAGAGCAAGCGTAAGCCACAGCTTTTTTCTGCTTTTTTTCGGCTTTGCGGTTTCTGTCAAAATTCATTCCTTCCCGATAAAATATTTTCCTATTATACCATCGCCGCCGCGTTTTGTCTATTGCATTTCCGGACTTTGCTCCTCTTGCTCCGTCTGTTTTTCGACTTCACCGACAAACGGAAGCTTGTGCTTTGTTGTTTTGTCGAGTATCCTGTCGAAAACGGCAAGCAGCGCTGGGAGCACTACAAGCACCATAATCACCGACACTATCGTTCCCCTTGCAAGAAGGAGGCCCACCGAGTTTATTGCTTCGACCGAAGAAATAAGCCCCACGCAAAAGCCCGCCACAGTCATTATCGTACCGGAAGTGAACACCGTAGGCATTGCCGCCTTGAGCGCCTCTCCCAACGCCTCTTTTCTGCCCAAGCTCTGACGGAATTTTACGTAAGTGCTGCTGAGCAGAATTCCGTAGTCGATATTGGCGCCCATGAGAATACAGCTTACTATTATATACGACATAAAGAAAATAGGAGAGCTGAAAATGGCGGAGAAAGACATGCTTATCCAGATGGCGCCCTGAATAATGAACACCAGAAGCAGCGGCATGCTGAAAGAAAGGAAAGTCAAACCAATAATCAATATGACGCAGCCTATGGTAATAAGCGTCGTCTTTGTCAAATCGCTGTCAAAAGCCTTTTCCACGTCATAAAGCACCGCGCTTTCTCCCGCCATATAGGTAGCGCGCCCGTAAAACATCCCCGAATGCAGCATTTCCTCCAAAGAAGCCAAAAAAGCAAAGGTTTTTTCGTCCGCCTGTTCTATGTCCAGCACAAAGATAGCGCGGCAATAGTTTGGACCTTCAAACATGCCCATAGCGCCGTCTATCAACGCGTTTACGTCCAGCGCGGCAAGCTCCTCTCTGGCAGCGTAAATTTCGTCGGCAAGCTCAAACAAAGGCTGAGGGTCTGTTTTGAGCACGTTCTCGCAAAGCAATCCGACCGTCGTGCGCCACTCTTCGTCCTGCAGGTCGGTCACAAGCGTAATCAAAGGCACGCTGTTGTCGTAAGCGGAGTCGTAGTCCATCATGGAATAATACGTTTGAACTACGGAAAGCTTCATGTCAGTCATGGCGGCAAGCTTTTGCGGCGTTATCTTAATATTCAATATGCCGTCGGTTATATACTGCGAGGCGAACTGACGGATTTCTGCGGGAGAAACCGCCTCGCCGCTTTTTTCCATAAACATGTACAGCTTTTCCGCCATGTCCGCGTCTATGTGCAGCATGCCTACAAGCTCCTCCTCCGTATATTTCACCACCGGCGAATAAATTGCAGTCACGTCGCGGTTTGTGCCGTCGGGATTCTGAAATTCGGAATAATTGTACACGAAGTTTACGATTTCCTGATGTCCGGCAAGATTTTCGGTTTCGTCTCCCTTTTCAAACAGAACCATAAACATGTTGTTGCTGCCGAAAACTTCCGCCACCTGCTTCGATTCATCGTCGGAGCCCAGATTGACCTTGAAGCTGTAAGTGTTGAAGCCTATGCTCAGAACCGCGCAGCCCGCGATGACTACCGCCGACGCAAGCGCTATGACCTTTCTCAACGAAAAGGAAAAACCGGAAAGACGTTTGGTGGGAATCATAATCCGCTTGTGGCGCGTCTTGGCAATGGGCTTTTTAAACAGCAGGATGAGCGCGGGCATAAGCAGAAAAACCGTAACCATGCTTATCAAAACGCCCTTAGACAGCACCATGCCGATGTCGAAGCCTATGGTAAACGTCATGAACAACAGCGCGGCAAGACCTGCCACAGTGGTCAGGCAGCTGGAAAAAATCGAAGCAAAGCTCTCGCTCAAGGCTTTGGTCAACGCCTCCGAGGGCTCCAGCCCCGAGTCCGCCTTGGAGTTGTAATTGTGCAGAAGTATTATGCTGTAATCCATTGCCAGCGCCAGCTGCAAAACCACAGCCACCGACTGCGTGATATAAGAAACCGAGCCGAAAATGAAATTGGTGCCCATATTGATTAAGGCAGCCACACCCACCACTATCAAAAAGAGCAGGGGGTCAATCCATGAGCTGGAGGTTATCAACAAAATCACCAGCACGATTGCGACGCTCACGCCCAGAATTATCGGCAGCTCTCTGTTTATGGCTTTTGTCAGCTGCCTGTTCTGCACTACGCCGCCGCTCGCGGCAAAATCCTCCCCCTCCAGCAGCTGCGGAACCTTGTCCGCAACGTATGACGCGTTTTCCGAATATTCATCGCCGTTTATCGCTATCTGAAGCAAGGCAAAACTACCGCTTTCGTCATAGCTCACCGTCACAATCGACACTCTGGGGTTTTGCTCCGCGCCCTCGTTCAGACGAGTTCCGAGCTCTGCTGCAAGCTGCTGCGCTTTGTTCGCGCTGCTTCCCTTGAGCATAACATTCATCATGCTGTTGTAGCCGAAGCCCTCGCTTTCGAGAATTCCCAATGACACGTTGGTGTCCGAATCGTCAGACAAATATTTTTTCAAATCATAATTTACATTGGTTTTTCCTATGAAAAAAATGCCGGCTACGGCGAGCGCCGCAAACAAACCTAAAAACACATAACGAAATTTTACAATAAATCGCGCAAGCTTCATTCTTCTCTCCGAAAATTCCTACAACGCTATTGTTGGCGTCTATGGAGGAAATTATAGCAAAGAAAACAGCAAAAGTAAACGATTTTTACTTTTAATTTTGCGTGCCCTTTACATTTTACTTATTGACTTGAAAGCAGTTTTATGATATTCTTTGTATCGGAGCTTACTATGAAAATACGATTTGTAAAAGCGAACAAAGCCCTAAACGTATCCACGAGCGCAATGTTTCTCGCGCTGGGCATATTGTTCCCCCTGTTGTTCCATGCCGTCAATCTCGGCTCTCAGTTTTCACCCATGCATCTGCCCGTTTTGCTTGCGGGCATGATTTGCGGCCCCTTAAGCGGGCTGGTGGTGGGTTTTTTGACGCCTTTGCTTTCAAGCCTAATCAGCGGAATGCCTCCTATTTTCCCTATGGCTATCGCAATGGCATTCGAGCTTGCCGTCTACGGCTTTGTTTCAGGGCTTTTTATGAGTATTTTTTCGGTAGCGGAAAGCAAAACCGTCAGAAATCTCGGCATCGTGCTTTCTTTGGTCATCGCAATGCTTGCAGGGCGCTGCATATACGGTCTGGTCATGTGGATTCTGACCGCGATTCAGGGCGGGGCTTACACCTTCGCCGTTTTTATAGGAGCGGTTCTTCTCGATTCGTGGCCGGGCTGGATTTTGCAGCTTCTTGCGGTGCCCGCAATAATGTACGTCTTAAAAAGCGCGCATATACTTGAAAAATACGATTTGCGCCCCATCTACGAAAAGCCGTCGGAAACAGACCGGGCGAAAGAAAGCTAATCAAGCTTTTTAAAGGAAACAAAAAAGCCGCGTCAAAACGCGGCTTTTTGAATTTTACTTCAATCCCCTACGTAGGGAATGAGCGCCATTTGTCTGGCGCGCTTGATTGCGACAGCCAGCACTCTCTGATGCTTGCTGCACGTTCCCGTCATGCGCTTGGGGATAATCTTGCCTTTCTCGGTAATATATTTTTTGAGCTTGGCTATATCCTTGTAATCGATTTCCTCCACCTTGTCGGCGCAGAAAGCACAGACCTTTTTGCGGGAAGGACGGCGCGCGGGACGCTTTACTTTCTCTTCACTCATTTTCGTACTCCTTTTCAAAACGGAAGCTCGGTGTCATCCTCGACACTGGGCAAATCCTCAATGGCCTCTTTGCGGCCGAACTCGTCGTAACCGGAGCCGCCCGAGCCGGAGCCCGCGCCCTGCGCAGGTCTGCCGAGAAACTCCACTCTGTCGGCTACGATTTCGGTAATATACCTCTTTTCTCCGTCCTTTTCGTAAGAACGGTTCTGAATGCTGCCTTCGACAGCGCACTGGCTGCCCTTCTGAAGATAACGCGCGCAGTTGTCGCCCTGCTGTCTCCAGACGACTATATTGAAAAAGTCTGTCTGTCTGCTGCCGTCGGCGGATTTGAAGACTCTGTCCACCGCCAAAGCAAACGTGCAGACGGAAACGCCCTGTCCCGACGTGCGCAGCTCGGGGTCGCGCGTAAGTCTCCCGATAAGAAAGCATTTGTTCATAGCTTTTCTCCCAATTACTTCTTGACGATAAGATGACGCATAATAGCGTCGGTGATATGCATGACTCTGGATATTTCGGCGGGAACCTCCGGCTTTGCCGTAAAGTTCATGAGCACGTAAAAACCTTCGTTTTTGAAATTGATGGGATACGCAAGCTTTTTGGTGCCCCATTTGTCGATGGTCTCTACGCTTCCGCCGTCATTGACAACTATGTCGGAAAATTTGGCGATAAGCGCGTCTTTGGCTTCCGCTTCCAGCTCGTTGTCGATGATGTACAGAATTTCGTACTTGTTCATCACTCTTTACCTCCTTTTGGACTATTGGCCCGCTTGCGGGCAAGGATTACGCATCGAGATGCTTGGGTATTATAACAAAAACACCTGCTTAAAGCAAGTGTTTTTGACTATTTCGGCAAAAATCAATTTTTGACGGTTATATCGGTTTTGAATTGCACAATATCGAACAGGTTTCGGTCGCCCTTGAACTCCAGCCATTTTTTTCCGTACTTTTTGTAAAACAAATTGCCTATTTGCAGATAATCGCTGTCTATCTCCTCCGATTCCTTCAACGCCTTAAGGCACAGCCGAGTCATCTGATTTTTGACCTGATTGAGTCCGTCGTCGTCAATCTCGTTGTAGGTATACGGCTGAAAGCCCTGCAGCTCTCCTAAGGTGTCCGTGCGCATTCGCTTGACGCGGGAATTTATTTTGATTGTCACCGTCGCCTTTCCGTTTTCAAGCTCCGGCTCCAGACCACAGGATTTCTGCGTCAGACCGACAGTGGTTTTTTCGGGGAGATACAAGGATTTTCTCTCCGATTCGACGGCAAAGATATCGAAAATTTTCGGCTTGGTCATAAGACACATGCCGCGTGTGGCTTCCTCAGACAAAAAGCCCGAAAATCTGTTGGCTTTGAAAACGCCCAGCGTAGATGCGTCCAGCTTGACGGCAGGCTTTTGGCTCTGCTCGTTTTGCTTTTCGGAGTCGTCCGAAACCTTTATCGTTTTGATGAGATTAAGATAAAAGCATTGACTGGGAGTGCCCTGCTTTTCCATAATATTGTTCAATTCGGTAAAAGGCACCGTAGTAGTATTGCTGTTGTTGAGCACTATGGACAAAAGCGTAAAGGTTACGTAGCTGTCCATAGTTGTCTGAACGTCGAACAGCTCCGATGCCCTGCCCTCGCACATCACCGTCACGGTTCCGTCCTTGAACGCGTCGCTGGCATAAAAATATCCCAGCAGCTGTCTCAAATCCGAGCTTTTGGCAGCCTGCTCCCCGATGACGATTATGCTGCACTCTCCGAGAGAAGGCGTTTTTCCGTAATGCTGATATATGTCGTTTATGGCGAGCGACACGGTTTCTCCTCTTCCTCTTACGAGTCTCGAGCCCGAGCTGCCCGCCGCTCCGTCCTGTGAGCTGCCCGCGCCGGGCACGATAACCTCAGCCGACACCTCGTATTCCCCAGCTTCCGGCTCGAAATCTATGCCGAGCCCCAGCATAATGACTCTGTCAGTCAAGCCCTTGAAAGCAAAGGAATATGAAATAACGAACAGAACGAGCCCGACAAGCAGTATTATTCCGAGCTTTGCGATTTTTTTCATTAAGCCGCCTCCCTCCCCGCTCGCTGCGCGTCGGATAAACCGCTTTCGCGCCTGTCGCTCTTTGTCGCCGCCTTAGTCAAAAACGGCAGGCTCAGCGGAACGAAATACTGCACGAAGATAAAAACGTATTTGACAAAGCCTTTTGAAACCCAATCGAATATGAACATTTCCATTTCCGTGAACAGCGGCAGAGCTATGACCGGCACAATCATAGATATATAAACCCACCAGTTGAACTTTTCCTTTTTGTATCCCACAATCCACACGATAGAACAGTAGGCGCAATAGCTGAATATAATTATTTTGATAAATATCGAGCACATCCATATAGAGATACTCAGCCAGTCGAGACGTCCGTAGCTGTTGTTGGAAATATTGAATTGAGACACTTTTGTTATCGCAATGCCGTTTATTTCGGACGCGTTGCCGAACAGCGCGACAAAAAGCACCACCAGCGTCATAGTCACCAAAATTCCCAACAGAAGCATCAAGCAGAGAAAAACATTGTCCTTCTTTTTCGGAGCCTCGATTTTTTCCAGAAAGAACAGCATGAACACGCTGTCGGCAAACCAAAAGGTGCCGTTTAGACTGCCTTCGAACACGGGCTTGAACCCCTCGTCGAAATATGGTCTGAGATTTGAAAAATCCGCCGAGCGCATTGAAAGGAAAATTATCGAAAGCAGCGCCATCATGACGAATACGAACAGCATTTCAGTCAGCCGCGCGACGTTGCGCACCCCCTGAACAAGCGTAACGGCGACAAGCAGAGCAATGGGGATGATATACGCCAGCCAGTTGGTATTGATAACAAACGTCGAAGAAAACAAATCCACGCAGCCGAGCAGCAGCACCGTAACTCTCAAAAGACAGTACACCGTAAAGACAGCGAGCACTATTTTGGCTCCCACGGGAGAAAGCGTCCTGGTGAGTATTTCGTTGAGACTGAGTCCTCTTACGTTGAGATTGATTGCCCACAGCGTAAACAGAAAGCATATAAAGTCGAGAGCAAAGAGCAGCAAAAAGGACATCCAGCAGTCCCGTCCGCAAATGCTGTACATATAAGCCGGCAGGGACAGGTATTTGCCGCCGGGAATGACAATCAGCAAAATGAGCGCCAATTGCGATATTTTAACATTTTGCGCTTTAATCATTTTTCCGCGCCCCCTCGTCTGTATCTGATTTTGTTGGTATTTCTGATGCTGTGCGGACGCTTTTTCAAATTCGCTATGTCTTTTTTGAGCAGCGCGTCCTGCTTGTCCTGCTCGATGCTGGGAGCAAAAGGCGCAAGATAAGGCGAGCCGAAGTCGTAAAGCCCTATCATATAGCTCAAAAGAATAAGCCCCGCAATAATAAGCCCGTAAAGCCCCATAAGCCCGCCTACCAGCGTAAGCACGAGTCTCAGAAGCGAAAACAAAAGCGTATTGTCGGGCATGGTGTAAAGACCGATTCCCGAAAGCGCGCCTATCATGACCGCAGGCGCGCCCAGAAGCCCCGCCTTTACCGCCGCGTCGCCGAGAACAATCGCGCCTACAACGGACAAAGACAGTCCTGCAAAGCGCGGCATTCGAGAATTTGCCTCACGCAGAATATCGAAAAGCACAAGCACTATTATCATTTCCTCCAACGGTCTGAAAGGAATGGAGCCGGTCGCGTTGATTATCGTTATCAGAAACTTCGCCGGCAAAATCTGATAATTGAAATTTTGAAGCGACACGTAAATCGCAGGTATGAGCACTGACATTATTACGCTGAAAAACCGCAGCCATCTGGCAAGCGTAGCGGTGCGGGGCGAGTCGTAATAATCCTCCGGAGACTGCATGTCTTCGATAAACAAATAAGGCAGCGTCAGCACAATCGGAGAGCCGTCCACAATCACAGCCACGCGTCCCTCCAGCATTTTCGCAACCACGATGTCGGGCTTTTCACAGCTGCCCACCATTTTGAACAGACTCGATTTGTCGTTGTCCAAAAACTTTGCGATGTAGCTGCTGTCGATTATGCCGTCTATGTTTATCTCGGAAATCTTTTCGTAAATCCGGTTGACTATGTTGATGTCGGCTATGCTGTCGATATAGCACACCGCAATGCTGGTTGCCGTGTACTTGCCCGCCTCCAGCGTTTTTACTTTGAAATCGGGCGTTTTGAGCCGCTTTTTCAGCAAGGTGAGATTTGTCTTGTAGCTCTCGACAAAACCCTCGCGCGGTCCCTTTGTCACGCCGCTTGTGGGCGGCTCGGTTATGCCCCGCCCTTCGGCGGTTCGCGTGTCGAAAGCGGCGCAGCGGCTCCTGTCCGGCATAAGAAACACCAGACTGTGTCCGTTGAGCAGCTTGCTTTGCATGGTTTCGAAATCGGTGACAAGCTCGGCGCCTATGCTGCTTATCGCTTTGTCCGACGCCTCCTGCGCGCTTGCCAGCCTCCCCGTCGCCGACATAAGCGGGTCGAGCACAAAGCGGCTTACGTTTATCGCGTCGCTCATGCTGTCGAGAAAAAGCACGACAAACTCGTTTTCGCCCGATTTAAGAGAACGCTGCATAAAATCGTCCTGTCCCTCGAAGGTTTCGAGCAGCCTGCCCAGATTGTCCGCGCCGCCGCCCAAGCCGCCGAAAATATTTTTCAGAAATTCCACTATATTCGACATACCGTTAGTTTGCGGATTTAAATAGAAATTATTTACATTTTTTGTCAACGGCTGCGTAACTTTTCCGCAAAAAAAAACGGCGCCCCTGACGGAAAACGCCGTTTTGCAAGCAAAACTCACTTTTTTAATTCAAACGGGCAAAACAAAGCCGTCGTAGCGGTCGAGAATAAACTCGCGTATCTCACCGCTTGTCAACACCGCCGTCAACGCTCGGGTTATTTCGCTGTCGACGCAGTCGGGACGCACCGCCAGGATGTTCGCATACAAGTCGGCGGCTTGGCTCGAAGCGTCCTCCTGCGCAAGCCTGAGCGAAACGTCCACCTCCGCCGCCAAAGCGTAATTTCCGTTAATCACCGCCAGATCGCAGTCGGGCAGGCTCTGAGGAATCTGCTGGGCGGAAAGCTCGACGATTATGTTTCCGCGCAAGTCGAAATCGGCTTTGGTTGCGGAAAGTCCCTTCCGCTCCGCCGCGGCGGCGGAGTTTATTATTCCGTTTGCGGAAAGCAGAAAAAGCGCTCGGGCGCCGTTTGTCACGTCGTTTGGTATCGCTATGACAAGATTGGCGGCGTCTTTTGCTTGGTCAAGGCTGTCGGGCGCGGTATTCT
>URVX01000036.1 GCA_900551395.1 uncultured Subdoligranulum sp.
TGTTTTTGAGAGGTCGTTTTGTTATATAGAATGATTTGTACAGAATTTCCGTTTAGTTGAAAAAAATAAATTTTGTTTGGTGCTATATCTTGACAAGAGGGCAATAATAGATATACAATATATAGCGGAATGTGTAAAAATCTGTATATGCAACCGATTACGGATTTTTCTGTTCATAAAACAAACTAATATTAACTCGGAGGAAATTTATGTCATTTAACGCACTGAATTTCTTCTTTGCTCAAGTAAACCCGGCCTGGTTAATCGTAGTCCCCGTGTTGTGTATTGCGGTGGGGGGCTTAGGCGGTTGGTTGGTTACGCGATTCGTGCTTAACAAAAAAATAGGTAAAGCCAAAAATGTTGCTCAATCTATTGTCGACGAGGCAAAAATCGAAGCCAAGACTTTAAAAAAGGAAGCTATACTCGAGGCTAAAGAAGAAGTTTTAAAACTTAAACAGGATTTCGACAAAGAATCCAAAGAACGGAGGAACGAGATTCAGAAGCAGGAGTTCAGGCTTATTCAAAAGGAAGAAGCTTTGGACAAAAAAGAGGATTCTCTCTCCAAAAAGAACGAGCATTTGGAGCAGCAAATCAAAAGCGTTCAAAATCACCAGAACGAGCTTAACCGAAAGCAGCAAGAGCTTGAAAAGTCCGAAGAAAGAATGGTTCAGGAGCTTGAAAAAGTTTCCAATATGACTAAGGACGAAGCGAAAAAACTTTTGATTTCAACAATCGAATCGGAAGCCAAGCGAGACGCTGCGGCTCTTGTCAGAGAAATCGAAGCCGAAGCAAAAGAAAACGGCGAAAAGAAAGCCCGCGAAATTATCAGCGGAGCTATTCAGCGTTGTGCGGCGGATCAGGTTTCTGAAATTACAGTTACAACAATTTCATTGCCAAACGACGAGATAAAGGGACGTCTGATAGGGCGCGAGGGGCGCAATATACGAGCGTTGGAAAACGCTACAGGCGTTGACCTTATCATCGACGACACTCCCGAGGTAGTTATACTTTCGGGCTTTGATCCTGTCAGAAGACAAATTGCCCGCATTGCAATAGAAAAGCTTATTTCGGATGGCAGAATTCATCCCGCGCGCATAGAAGAGATGGTTGCAAAGGTGCGCAAGGAAATGGACGTTACAATAAAGGAAGCCGGCGAAGCCGCCTCTTTCGATTCCGGCGTTTTCAATCTCCATCCGGAAATCATTACTTTGCTCGGTCGTTTGAAATTCAGGACAAGCTATGGTCAAAATGTCCTTAACCACTCGCTGGAGGTGTCTTATCTTGCCGGAATGATGGCATCCGAGCTCGGCTGCGACGTTGCGCTTGCAAAGCGCGCTGGCTTGCTGCACGACATAGGAAAGGCGGTTGACCAGGAGGTAGAGGGCACTCATATCGAAATCGGCGCGGACATCGCAAAGAAATACAAGGAAAGCAAGGAAGTGGTCAATGCCATTATGGCGCATCACGGCGACGTGGAGCCTATGACCATTGAAGCTGTGCTTGTGGCTGCCGCAGACGCTATTTCCGGAGCAAGACCGGGCGCAAGACGCGAAAGTCTGGAAAATTACGTAAAGCGACTCGAAAAGTTGGAAAGTCTGGCAGACTCATTCAACGGCGTTCAAAAGTCGTTTGCCATACAGGCGGGACGCGAAATCCGCGTTATCGTCAAGCCGGAAATCGTAAACGACGCAAATGCCGTTATGCTTGCGAGAGACATTGCCAAGAAAATCGAAAACGAGTTGGATTATCCGGGACAAATCAAGGTCAATGTAATCAGAGAAACACGCAGTATCGATTACGCGAAATAATTTCATATTCAAGCCGGGCAATAAAATGCTCGGCTTGAAAAGTTTTTCCAAATCGATTGACAAAAAGTCAAGTAAACGCTATACTTATAAAGCTACTTTAAAGGGGAGTGGCTCAACGGTAGAGCAGCGGTCTCCAAAACCGCTGGTTGCGTGTTCGAATCGCGTCTCCCCTGCCAATTTGCGGTTGAAAACCGCGTCAGAAAATCCCGCAGAAAAATTCTGCGGGATTTATCATATTAAAAACGCTGTTTTTTTGAGGAACGATTTATTTTTTTTTCAACTAAAGTCATTTACATTAGCGGAGCGAAAAGTCTGGCTAAATTTTGCAGCAGCCTTACCGGGAAGCTTTTTTTGCATTGTTCGACAGTTATTTGCTTGCACTCCATGAGAGTTTCCGTAAAATCTGCCTTTATTTCCGATATCGTGCGTTTGTCGTATATAACTGCGCCGCATTCGAAATGGAGATATAGACTCCTGAAATCCATGTTTGTTGTTCCTACAGTCGCGACAGAGTCGTCTGAAATGAAAATTTTCGAGTGAATAAATCCGGGTGTATATTCGAAAATTTTGACGCCTGCTTCTATCAATTCTCTGTAATATGATTGGGTAGTGAAGTGTACAAAACGCTTGTCCCATTTATGCGGCGTGATAATAACGACATCTACGCCGCTTTTTGCCGACAGCTTCAGTGCGGAAAGCATGGTGTCGTCGATTATAAGATACGGGGTTGTAATGTAAAGATATTCTTTTGCGTTTCCTATGATTTCGAGATATACATGTTCTCCGACGTTTTCTTTGTCGGCGGGACTGTCTGCATACGGCTGAACAAGACCCGATGTGTCGCTGCAAGACGAATTATCGGCATCGGCGGCTTCCTGCAAAAAACGGACAGGATAAAAGCGAGAGGGGTCTTCAATTTTTTCTTTAGTGCAATAGAACCACATTTGCAGAAAGAAAAGCACGAAGCTCCATACTGCCGCGCCTTCTATTTTTATGCCGGCGTCCTTCCAATGCCCGAATCTTTCAATCTGATTTATATATTCGTCGGCAATGTTTATGCCGCCCGTAAATGCCACTTTGCCGTCGATGACCGTAATTTTCCTATGGTCGCGGTTGTTTTGCTTTGTTGTAAGCATAGGGTGGATGGCATTGAAAACCACCGCCTTGATTTTGTGCTTTGCCAATTCCTTGGTGAAATTTTTCGGAAGCCTCAAAAAACACCCAACGTCGTCATAAATAAGGCGTACGTCTACTCCGGCAGCGGCTTTTTCACGCAAAACTTCAAAAATTGCGTCCCACATGCCGCCTTCTGAAAGGATGAAATATTCCAGAAAGATATATTTTTCCGCGTTTTTCAATTCGGTGAGCATTTCTTCGAAATATTCTTCGCCGATTCTCAGATATTTGCAGTTTGAGTGCGGAAAAATAGGGTAGCCTGCAAAGTTATGCAGATACTTCATAAGCTTTACGTTGCTGTCGTTGCATTTGGATTGTTGAATTTCAGGTAAAAAATTGCCGCAGGAAAGAAAATATCTTTTGTATGCTTCGTCCGCGTCTTTCAACCTGTTTTTGAATTTTTTTGTGCCTGATTCAATATGAAAAAACAAATAGAACAAGCCGCCGAACACAGGAAAAACCAAAATAAAGATTGCCCAAGTGAATTTGTATGCGCCTTTCTCGTTTTTGGCTATTATACATAAAACAATAAGCAGGCTTATAACCGTAAGCGAAATGCTTATCCATTGATAATTGCGGCTTCCGCTTGAAATAAAGTATATCAAGAAAGCAAGCTGAAGCAAAATAAGCAAAATTACGACTAATCTCTGAACAATAAGACCTGTCAGCCATTTTTTGTTTTTTGTTTTTTTCCTCTTCGAAGAAGCTTTTGTGTTTGACGCCATATTATATAATTTTAGCTTTCGTCACAATTTTAGTCAAGTTATTGCTGACAAGTAATTGTTGTTTGTTGTAAAAAATGATAGACTTTTTGCCCGGAAAATTATAAAATATGAATGACGATGAAGAAGGTTACTATTTTCACCGACGGCGCGTGTTCGGGAAATCCCGGCGTAGGCGGTTGGGCGGCGATTCTTATTTTTAACGGCGTGGAAAAGGAAATAAGCGGATATGACAAACAGACAACAAACAACCGTATGGAAATGTTTGCCGTCATACAGGCGTTGAGAGCGTTGAAGGAAGCCTGCGAGGTTGAAATTTACACTGATTCCGCTTATGTTGCGGACGCTTTTTTGAAGGATTGGATTTCGTCTTGGGAGAAAAATAACTGGAAAACCTCCGGCAAAAACGACGTTAAAAACGTAGACTTGTGGAACGCTTTGCGATTTGAATTGAAAAAGCATAAAGCAAAATTCATAAAAGTGAAAGGGCACGCGGACAATATTTACAACAACAGGTGCGACGAGCTTGCGAGAAAAGCAATATCGGATTGCAGAAATTGACGAAACGGAATTTATGATTGTTCATTGCTGTTAAACAAAAATGCAGCTTTTCAGCTGCATTTTTTATAGTTTTTTAAGGTATTCGCTTCTTAAAAAAGAATTTATCAAGACATAAACCGGAGCGTTGAGCAAAACCATAATGGGAAAAACCAGACTCATTACAACCGCCTGCTCGTCGTTGAACGCAAGATTTAAAATAAGCAAATCGACTACGAGTACGGCAACGCCGGCTATTACGAAAAAGATTAGACTGTTGATTATATGAAATTTTTGATGGAAGCGCGGCTTGACCTTTTTTGTCGGCCAACGCAGCCAGACAAAAAGAAACGCAACCATAATCAACAGAGCTGCGCCCAAAACGATTAAGAAAGGAGCGCTTTTTCCATAAGTTTTGTTTCTGACGCAAAGCCAAAAAACAATCATTTCGATAGCGACAAAAACAAATCCGAACAGCGCCGTCAAGAAATTAAGCTTGTTTACGGGAAGAAAAGGCGCCGGCTTGTAAACTGACGCCACTCTGTTGTAAAGCTTCATTCTCAAGCCTTGTTTTGCCATAGCGTCGGCAGTTTCGCTTAGCTGAAGGTGATTGACCTCGTCGGGCGATGTCGGCACAGAAAAGGGCGTCGGGGCGTCTTGTTCCCGAGAAATGTTTTTAAACTCCGCCGCGCGTTTTTCTTTTGCTGTAAGTTGTTCTCCGACAAGATTGTCCAAAATGCTTTTATATTCTTTTTCCTGCTGCGTTTCCTGTTTTTCTATCTGAGCGAAATACGAAACCTTTTGCTTGGCTGGCTCGGCTGAGGAGACAATATTTTGCTTTGTATCCTGCGGCTTTTGCTGTTCTGCGACAGTCGATGTCAAAGCGGCTGCGGCTTTTTCTTCATCTGAATTTTTGTTGTTTTCATTGACTGACGGGGAATGGGGTTTTGCCGATAACAGCTCGTTTACGCGGTTGAGTTCTTCTTTTGTGACTATATTTTCCGCTCGGGGCTTTTTAGCATTGGATTTGCGTCCGAAAATAGTGGAGACCTCGCTTTGATTTTTTTCCGGAAGCTGGTCGTCGCTTTCGCTGTCTACGAGAGATTCCATTACGTTTTTGTGGAACTTCCATTCCGATTTATATTCTATGCAAAGCTCTCTGCCTTTTTGAGTGAGCTTATAATATTTTCTGCGACCGCCGTTTGATTCGCCTCCCCAATATGATTCAATCAGCTTTTCTGCTTCCAATTTTTTGAGATAGCCGTATAAGGTCGGCTGCTTGATTTCGTCTTGGTTATCCGTTTTTTCCTTTATTTCGCGGGTAATATCATATCCGTATTTGTCTCCGCTATACAGCGCGTTGAGAATGATGGTTTCGATATTTCCTTTGAGAAAGTCGAAATTTCCAACCATTTAATGACCTCCTGTGTAAAAATACATACAGATTTTAATACTCACGCGAAAAAAAGTCAAGTATATAAAATAATATGTGACGCATAATATTCTGTTATTTCAAAAAATTTATCAAAACGACAAAATTAAACGGTATTTAAACTATTTAAAGTGGTATTATTAACAAAAAGGGTTTTCTATGAAGGTTGAAATTATCCGTACAGATAATAAAAATTTAATTATTACGGTTAAAGATGCCGATACGCTGGAGGTACGCGCGCCTAAGAACCTCAGCAAGGAAGCAATCGAAGGTTTTGTGCGGGATAAAAAACGCTGGATAGAGAAAAAAGCCGGCGAAAAAGAAAAATTAAAAAATGAATTCGGAGATATTTATGCTTACAGGCAATTTTTGCTGTTCGGTAAACGCTTCAGAATTGTTAAAAGCAATGTTACCGAAGCGACAATACTCGAGGATATGTTTATCGTGCCGCAAAAAGTGACGGAAATATCGCAGCTTAAGGAAGCGATGAAAAAATTTGTTCTGGAAAAGGCTAAAAACAATCTTCCGGCTATTATGTCTCAAATCGGAAGCAAAATCGGAATCTGCCCGGCAGGAGTCCGCGTCAAGTCGCTTAAATCCAAATGGGGAAGCTGCGATTCCAACAAAATGATAACCTTTAATTCCAGATTGATTCAGCTGGAGCCGAAGCTTATCGAATATGTCGTCATTCATGAATTGTGCCACGTTGTGGAATTGAATCATTCGGAAAAATTTTGGAAAACTCTTGAGCAATTTATTCCTGACTGGTCGGAGCGCCGAAGCAGCTTAAAAAAATTTGAATTTTTGATTAATGATATTTAATATTTAAAAACTAATAAAATTATCTGAAATTATCATATTTCTTCGCAAAATCAGTATTTTGCGAAGAAATATATTTGTTTGTTTTTTAGGAAAATTTCCACTATCACTCAATGAAAATTGCTTTATTTTGTTTTTTGCTGTATAATTGTATTCACCGGATGCGGAAATTATGAGAAAGAACAATTCGGATTATTTTGCGGACAGAGAATACGACTGCGGCGAAAAAATAAATATTTTGCTGGAAAATGATTTGCCTGATTTCTGCAGAGAGTTTTTTATCGGAATTCAGAGCAGGACTTCGCCGTTGACGCGCTTGAATTATGCTTATGATTTAAAAGTTTTTTTCAGATTTCTCGTTTCGGAGATAAAAAAATTTTCAGGGCGTCGCATAAAAGACTTGATTGTAAGCGATTTGGAAAATATCTCCTCTTTCGACCTTGAATTTTATTTGAATTATTTGACGTGCTACTATACCGACGACGGCCGTCAGGTAAAAAATTCCGAAAACGGAAAGGCAAGAAAGCTTTCTGCGGTGAGACATCTTTACAAATATTTTTTTAAAAAGGGAAGCTTATCCCGCAATATGGCAGAGCGTGTTGATACGCCGAAAATCCACGACAAGGAAATAATTCGCCTTGAAAAAGACGAAATTCCCGCGTTGCTTTGCGCTGCGGAAACGGGCGGCGGGCTTGGCGGTCGTCAGGAATCCTTTCACAAGCACACCAAAATCCGCGACTCCGCTATCATCGCTTTGTTTCTCGGCACGGGAATCCGAAACAGCGAGTTGGTAGGCTTGAATATCGATGACGTTGATTTTGCAAACAACAGTTTTGTCGTAACCAGAAAAGGAGGAAATCGCGTTATCCTCTATTTCAATGAATAGGTAGGCGGCTTTTTGAGAGATTATTACGAGCAAAGATTGTCTAACAAGGCTGCCGCTCCGGACGACAAGGCATTGTTTTTGTCGCTGCAAAATACGAGAATAACCACGAGAGCGGTACAAAATATAGTAAAGAAATACAGCGGAGTCGCCGCTCCTTTGAAAAAAATCACTCCGCACAAGCTCAGAAGCACTTTTGGCACTCAATTATATCGAAATACGGGAGATATATACGTCGTGGCGGATGTGTTGGGACATAAGGATGTGAACACGACAAAAAAGCATTACGCTGCGATAACCGACGATATCAGGCGAAAAGCCGCTGCGGAAATAAGTATTACCGACAGCGATAAAAACAAATAAATTCAATTAAATTAATTAAAAAGACCGCGCGTTACGCGGTCTTTTGGTTTAATGAGAGAAAATGCTCTACTGCTTTCTGCGCCACGATTTTTATATGCTCGTATGTCAATCCCCCTTGAAGATAAGCCGTATACGGCGGCTTTATCGGTGCGTCGCAGCTTAATTCAATGGATGCTCCCTGAACAAAACAGCCCGCCGCCATAATTACCTGGTCTTCGTAGCCCGGCATAGCCCAAGGCTCGGGAGAAACATAACCGTCTATAGGTGAGTTTGCCTGAATCAGCCTGCAAAAATCTATCAGCTTTTGTTTGTCGTTAAATTTGACGGAGCATATAATATCGCCGAGCCTGCTTCGGGGAGCCGGCAGCGTTTCAAAACCCATGAGAGACATACATTTTGCCAAAAGCAAAGCCCCTTTCAAGGCTTGCGCGACTGTGTGCGGCGCCAAAAAAATGCCTTGAAAAAAATTTCTGTAACCGCCCTCATATGAACCCACCTCGTTCCCCGTTGACGGCGTCGTAAGTTTTTTTGCGGCAAGCTCGACCAAGTCCCTTCGTCCCGCGATATATCCTCCGGTAGGCGCCAGACCTCCTCCGGCATTTTTTATCAATGAGCCGGCAATAATGTCGACTCCGCAGGCTGTCGGCTCCGTTTCCTCTACAAATTCTCCGTAGCAGTTGTCCGCCATAATCACAGAACGAGGCGATGCTTTACGAATCAAGCCTATTGCCTCCTTGAAATCTTCGATAGTCAAAGCGTCACGCCAGGCATAGCCTCGAGACCGTTGGAAATAAATCAGCTTAGGTTGATTTTTTTCGAGATATCGGCAGATCTCGGGCAGGTTTATCTTTCCGTCGGAAAGCTCGATTTGATGAAAATTTACTCCGAAATCCTTGAGAGAGCCGTTGTTGTTTCCGATTATTACGTCGTTGAGCGTGTCATAAACGCTTCCGGTAACGGAGAGCAGCGTGTCGCCGGGGCGCAAAATACCGAACAATGCCAATGTCAAAGCGTGCGTGCCGGACACAATAAGCGGGCTTACAAGCGCGCTTTCGGCGTCCAGCGCCTGTGCGAACACCTTATTGAGTGCGTCGCGCCCGACATCGTCGTAGCCATAACCGTTTGTTCCCGCAAAATGTCG
>URVX01000037.1 GCA_900551395.1 uncultured Subdoligranulum sp.
GGTCATTTTTTAAGTTTTTTGGCTCCCCCTGTTGGACTCGAACCAACGACCCTGCGGTTAACAGCCGCATGCTCTACCGACTGAGCTAAGGAGGAATAAATTCAGCTTGATTATTCTACCACTTATCAAATGAAGTGTCAAATGTTTTTTCAAACTTTTTCGGTAAATTCGCGTATTTTGTTTTTCGGCACGTAAAACTCTGAATTTACTTCTCACGAGGTATTTTTTGGCTTTTATAATTTTTGTGATTTCGGTTGATAATATATTGCCTGCTATTTCAATATGTTTAATTTGACATTGGTTTAAAAATTTGTTAAAATAAACGATAAGCTTGAGATGAAAACCCAATTATTGAAATTCAGCAAAAACAATGTGGCGGTTGCCGCCGAAGTGATAAAAAACGGCGGCGTTGTCGCCTTTCCTACCGAAACGGTTTACGGCTTGGGCGCAAACGCCTTCGACGCGCGTGCGGTGGAGAAAATTTTCGCGGCAAAGGGGCGTCCGAGCGACAATCCGCTGATAGTTCATGTCTGCCGCAAAAGTCAGATAGAGCAAATTGCCTGCGACCTTAGCGAGGACGCCGAAAAGATTATCGACAGACTCATGCCGGATAGCCTTACGCTGGTGCTGAAAAAACGAAGCTGCATTCCCTCAAACGTTACTGCCGGGCTTGACACCGTTGCGGTCAGGATGCCGAAAAGCCGGGAAGCGCGTGCTTTCATACGTGCATGCGGCGTGCCCGTTGCGGCGCCGTCGGCAAACAGGTCGGGAAGACCCAGTCCGACAACCGCCGAGCAGGTGGCGGAGGATATGGATGGCAGGCTGCCGATTATTTTGTCCGGCAAGCCCTGCCGCGTCGGGATAGAGTCCACCGTTCTGGATTTGACAGGCGAAATTCCGACAATTCTTCGGCCCGGTATTGTTCCGGCAGCCGAGATTGAAAGGGTTCTTTCGAAGAAGGTTATTTATCTCAAGGAGGACGCGCCTGCGGCAAAATTGAATTCGCCCGGCCTGCGTTACAGGCATTACGCGCCGTCCTGCGAAATGGCGCTCAACCTGGACGGAGACAGGGAAAAAGTACTCAAGCGGTATTTCGAAGCGATTGAAGCGGGAAAAAAAACCGTGCTTCTGTGCGGCTTGGAGCATTCGGAGAGGTTTGACGGTGCGGAGCTTCGGTCGCTGGGCGGTTCCGACGCCGAGTGCGCGCGCAGACTGTTCGGTATGCTCAGAGCGCTTGAAAAAAATTACGACTTCATCATTGCGGTCTGGACAAGGAAGGGAGAAGTCGCGGACAGCGTGCTTAACCGTCTTTTGCGGGCGGCGGGACGCAACGTATTTTGAAAATTAAAGAAAAGGAAGTGATTTTTATGACAATAGCATTGGCATGCGACCATGCGGGTTACGCATTGAAGGAGGAAATCAAAACTCATCTTTTGCAGGAGGGTTACGAGTGCAAGGACTTCGGCACCTTCAGCGCCGAATCCTGCGATTATCCCGACTTTGCCTACAAGGCGGCAAAAAGCGTGGCGTCGGGAGAGTGCGAGCGCGGCGTGCTTGTCTGCGGTACGGGAATCGGCATGAGCATAGTCGCCAACAAAGTTAAGGGCATACGCTGCGCTCTGTGCACGGAGGAATTTTCTGCAAGAGCCACTAGGCAGCACAATGACTCCAACGTGCTGGCATTGGGAGCGCGGGTGATAGACGCTCCGAAAGCCAAGCTTTTGACGGATATTTTTCTTACAACCGAGTTTGAGGGCGGCAGACACAGACGTCGTCTTGACAAAATTACGAGAATAGAAGAAAACGCCTGCGACTGACCGTCGCGGGTTTTTCATAAAAATATTTTTATATTTGCGTCAATCGCCGAAATGGTCTTGCAAATTGCGGGCGATTGTGTTAAAATAATCAATAACGAAATTTGAGGCGGACAAGCCTTGAACGGAGGCTAAAATGGATGAGAAAAACGCAAACGCAAACAGCGAATTGAACACGCAGGAAAAATCCCTGCCTTCTTCGGACGCAGCGGCGGAGGAAGCCGCAAAAGGCTCTCAGTCGGAGGAAAACGCGGCGGAGCAGAAAACCGTTGCCAACGAAAGGGCAAAGGACAAGGGAAGCTCAATCAAAAACGCAAAGCAGACAAAAAACACGGGCAGGCGGGAGACAAAGCAGAGCGAAACCGCTCGTGTGGTGACAAAAACAGCTTTGAGAACGCTGGTCATATTAGTTGCGGCGCTTATAGTGATTTTTGCTTTTTATATTCTGGTATTTCCCGCTTCGTCGGGCAGCTTTTGCTACACCGTAGGTATGAAAAACACCTCCGCGTGGCTTGCGTCGCGCACCGCCCGAAAGAGCGGAGAGGTTGATGATTATTACTCGGCGTTTGTGCGCGCGGTAGACGCGAAAAACTGGTCGATAACCGAGCGTGCCGGCAAAGCGCTGCTTGACCCGTCGAGTGTCGACGGAACAAAGTTTACTTCGACCGAATTTTCCTCATTCTGCGACAAAATCGATGACAACGAGGTTTTGTCCGAGCGTGACTTCAGCACCAAGACCTACGTGCAATACAATTATATTTACAGCATTGTCGTTAAACTCAAGGAAAACAACCAAAACATATTCAATCTGGCAAAAAGCTACATCAACAGCGGCAGCAGCTATTATTACGCGAGCTACAATCCGCTCAAGGCTTATATCGACGCGGCGGTGAAAAACAAAAAGCTTGACGTGGATATGCTGCTGGAAGAATTTATGAATTATTATCAGAGTTATTCATGGAGAGACAAGATAGGCGGCGACCATGCCACCGCGCAGAAATATATGCGTCAGGACTTAAAGAGACTCGTAGAAGCGAGAATGGGCAAAAAGGATAAGGACGGAAACGTAACAATCGTCTGGGACGAGGAAAACAAAATTCACGATTTCTGGAAGGACAAACTAAATTAAAATACCTATTTTCAGGAGAGCACGATACAAAATGGAAAAAATTGCAAAAGAAGGCTTAACCTTCGACGACGTTCTGATTATACCTCAGGCATCGGATTTTCAGCCCAGCCAGGCTGATTTGTCGGTGTGCCTTTGCGACAAAATCAAGCTCAACATACCTTTGATGAGCGCGGCTATGGACACCGTCACGGAATACAAGCTGGCTATCGCCATGGCGCGCGAGGGCGGCTTGGGACTGATTCACAAAAACATGTCTATAGACGAACAGGCAAGCCAGGTTGACAAGGTCAAGAGAAGCGAGCACGGAGTTATTACCGACCCTTTTTCGCTGCATCCCGAAAATATGGTTACGGAAGCTCTCGAGCTTATGGCGCGCTACAAAATTTCCGGCGTGCCCATCGTTGACAAGACGGACAAGCTGGTAGGCATACTAACAAACCGCGACCTGCGTTTTGAAACCAATTTCAATCAGCCGATAAACAACGTCATGACGAAGGAAAATCTCGTGACCGCGCCTGTGGGCACAAATCTCAAGCAGGCGCAGGAAATTCTCGGCAAGCACCGTATCGAAAAGCTCCCGATTGTTGACAAAAACTTCAAGCTTAAGGGCTTGATTACGATAAAGGATATAGAAAAATCCATTCAGTATCCCAATTCCGCAAAAGACGCCAAGGGGCGTCTGCTCGCCGGAGCCGCCGTCGGCATCGCGCAGGGGACGATGGACCGCGTTGCCGCTTTGGTGGACGCGGGGGTGGACGTGGTAGCCATAGACACGGCGCACGGACATTCCAGATTTGTTGTCGAAATGGTGTCTAAAATCAAGGGAAAATATCCCGACCTGCCTGTCATTGCCGGCAACGTGGCAACTGCTGCCGCGACGACGGATTTGATTAAGGCGGGCGCGGACGTTGTCAAGGTGGGCATGGGACCAGGCTCTATCTGCACGACGCGCGTCGTTGCGGGCATAGGCGTCCCGCAGATAACTGCAATCATGGACTGCGCCGAAGCCGCCGACAAGTTAGGCAAGCGCATAATAGGCGACGGCGGAATAAAATATTCGGGCGACATAGCAAAAGCCATCGCGGCGGGCGCAAGCGCGGTCATGATAGGCAGCCTTTTTGCCGGCACGCTTGAAAGTCCCGGCGCTATGGAAATTTTCCAGGGCAGGAGCTTCAAGGTTTATCGCGGTATGGGCTCGCTTGCCGCTATGGCGGCGGGTTCGAAGGACAGGTATTTTCAGGAGTCTGCGACCAAGTTCGTGCCGGAAGGCGTTGAGGGCAGAGTGCCTTACAGAGGAGCTTTGGGAGAAATGGTGTTCCAGCTCATGGGCGGTTTGAGGAGCGGCATGGGTTATGCGGGGCAGCAGACCATAGACGGCATGCGCAAAAACGTGCAGTTCACCCGTATCACCAACGCGGGACTTATCGAAAGTCATCCTCACGACATTTCGATAACCAAAGAGTCTCCCAACTATTCGACTAAAATATAATCGTAAAAATGGACAAAATATTAGTTATCGATTTCGGCGGTCAGTATATTCAGCTGATTGCGCGCGCAGTTAGAGAGCAGAACGTATATTGCGAAATCATGCCCTGGCGCGCGGATATGGAAAAAATAAAGGCTTACGGCGCAAAGGGAATTATCTTGAGCGGCGGTCCGCACAGCGTTTACGAAGAAAACGCACCCGTTATTTCGGACGAAATTTTCAACTTGGGAGTGCCTGTGGTGGGCTTTTGCTTCGGCATGCAGTTGATTGCGCACAGACTCGGCGGCGTAGTTCGCACCGCGCCCGTCAGCGAATACGGCAAGCAGTATCTGAATGTTGACAAATCCGAGCTGTTTGCTTCGGTAAAGCAAAACAGCGTGGTGTGGATGAGCCACTGCGACTACATAAGCGAAATTCCCGAGGGCTTCAGGAGAACGGCGACCACGCCCACATGTCCCGTGGCTGCTATGGAATGCGTTGAAAGGAAAATATACGGCGTTCAGTTCCACCCCGAGGTAAACCACACGGAATACGGCAGGCAGATTCTCAACAACTTTTTGTATTCGATATGCAAAATAGAGGAACGCTGGTCGATAGGCAACTTCGTAACCGAAAGCGTCGCAAAAATCCGCGAAAAGGTCGGGGACAAAAAGGTGCTTTGCGCCTTGTCCGGCGGCGTAGACAGCGCGGTAGCCGCGGCTCTTGTGCAAAGAGCGGTGGGAGACCAACTGACCTGCGTTTATGTCGACCACGGTCTTATGCGCAAAAACGAGTCGGAAGAAATCGTAAGAGTTTTTCGCGACGAAAGGGGCTTCAACCTGATAGCGGTTGACGCCAAAGACCACTTTTTGGGTAAGTTAAACGGCGTTACCGACCCCGAGCGCAAGAGAAAAATCATCGGAGAGGAGTTTATCCGCGTTTTCGAAAAAGAAGCCAAGAAAATCGGCGCGGTGGATTTCCTTGTTCAGGGCACTATTTATCCCGACGTAATCGAAAGCGGAAGTCCCACCAGCGCGGTTATCAAGAGCCACCACAATGTGGGAGGATTGCCGTCGGTCGTCGATTTCAAGGAAATTCTCGAGCCGTTGAGGGATCTTTTCAAGGACGAGGTGAGAAAGGTCGGTTCCGCATTGGGACTGCCGGACAACATAGTGCTGCGTCAGCCGTTTCCGGGACCGGGACTTGCAATCAGAGTGCTCGGGGAAATAACGCCCGACAAGCTTAACATACTGCGTGAGGCGGATTATATCTTCCGCACCGAGCTTGAAAAAGCGGGGCTTGCCCGCGACATCTGGCAATATTTTGTTGTGCTTACCAATGCCAAATCAGTCGGAGTCATGGGAGACTTCAGGACGTACAGCTACACTGTGGCGTTGAGAGCGGTGACAAGCGTCGACGGCATGACTGCCGATTGGGCAAGGATACCCTTCGACGTGCTTGAGAGCATATCCAACAAAATAGTCAACAATGTGGAGCACGTAAACAGAGTGGTTTACGACGTCACAAGCAAACCGCCCGCGACAATCGAGTGGGAATAAAAACAAACAGCTCCGCAAAATCCTATGCGGAGCTTTTTCGGACTTGAAATGAATTTTTTGGCATTTGACATCGAAGCGGCAAACGGCTACAAGCCTTACAGCATTTGCAGCGTGGGTTATGTTGTTGCGGACGAGAGCTTCAACATTTTACACAAGGAAAATATCTGGATAAACCCCAAAACCAAATACAACTTAAACGGCACCCGCAAAAACGTGGGCATAGATTTGCACCTCGACAAAAAGGTTATCTACAGCGCGCCGACATTTAAGCAGGCGTACGACAGGCTGAAAAAGCTCCTGTCCGACCCGACGGTGCGCGTTGTCGGACACGCGGTGGAAAGCGACGTAAGCATGCTCAACAGCGCCTGCCGGCACAACAAGCTTCCGTGCATAAATTTCGAATTTATCTGTTCGCAGCTGCTTTTCAAGCTGTATCGCGGCGACAAGGACGTCAGGGGACTTGACAAGATTGCCGACGAGCTGGGGATACGCTTCGAGCATCACGCTTCGGACGAGGACGCGCTTGCAAGCATGCTTACACTCAAATATCTCTGCGAGGACAGCGAGCTTTCCGTCGACGAGCTGCTGGAAAAGTACAACGTGCGTCGGGGGCTGAACAAAAATTTCGTCGTTACGCGCACGGTGTCTTTGTCGGGACAGATAAGCAAAAAGCATTTAACGGCCGAAGCGATAAAAGCCATTTCGGAATATATCCGCACAAATCGATTGAGAAGCGCGCCCAAGGGCGCACTCAAGGGAAAGCTTGTCAGTCTGTCCCGCGCGCTTGAGTGCTCTGAAAGCGAAGTGTTGCACGGCGTGCTGCGACATATTTACGCAAGCGGCGGTCAGTACACCGCCAAAATAAGCAAGGGAAGCGTATACGTCAGGACAGAGGGGGAGCAGTCGGAAACGGATTTGATGAGAGAGGGATATCTGTCAAAATTGATTGAAAACGGATTTGAATGCACCGTCATGACGGTAAACGAATTTCTGGAAAATTAAAAAGCCCCGTCCGGCGGAAGCCGGACGGGTTTTTTTCATTATGTCGATTTTAATTGGTTCAGATTATCCACTCGCCGTCCTCGAACAGAGTGACGACCTTGCCGTCGTAGCCGATTCCCTCGACGTGCAGATCCTTTGTGCCAACCATAAAGTCGCAGTGCTCTATGGAGTCGTTTACGCCCAGCTTGTCAAGCTGCTCTATGGTCAGCTTGTCGCCGTTTTTGACGGTGGAGGGATAGCCCTTGCCGAGCGCCAGGTGACAGCTTGCGTTCTCGTCGAACAGCGTGTTGTAGAACAGAATTCCAAGCTCGGAAATGGGAGAGTGCTTGCCTATCAGGGCTATTTCTCCGAGATAATGGCTGCCCTCGTCCGTTTCGACGAGGTTTTTCAACGTTTCGTAGCCCTTTGCCGCGCCGAAATTGCATACGCGCCCGTCCTTGAATTCGAGGAAGAAATCGTCGATGACTGTTCCGTTTTCAACAAGAGGAAGCGCGCTTTTGACAATGCCGTTTACTTTGTATTTGTGAGGAGCCGTGAACACCTCCTCAGTCGGCATGTTGGCGGTGAAATTCACTCCGTCCAGCGCTTTTTCGCCTGCGCCCGTCCATATATGTCCCTCTGCAAGCCCCACCCTGAGGTCTGTGCCTTTGGAGTTTGTCATATGTATGTACTCGAAATTGTGCTTGTTGAGAAAATGCGCCCTGTGCTCCAGCCTTGCGTTGTGCTCCTGCCACGCCTTGACGGGGTCTTTTTCGTTTAAACGCATTGTCACCGCAATGGCATCCCACAGCTTGTCTACAGCCTGCTCGGCAGTGCAGTCGGGGAAAATTTTCTTTGCCCAGTTTACGGAAGGGACGGGAACTATGCACCAACGCACGGCGTTTGACATTGTGGCTTTTCTGAATTCGATAAATTTTTTGTTGGACGCGGTGGAAAAAGCCTTTATCTTTCCGGCGTCTATTCCGTCGAAAATATCGGGGTCGTCGGAGGTTATGGAAATGTGCGCCGCCTTGTTGGTAACGCCGTAAAGCTTCTGCGCCGCCATCCAGTCGGGGATGTCCACAAGCGTTTCGACGTCGGCGTGCTGATATCTGATTTTTGCCAGCTTTTCGTCTTTCCAATATACGAAGACGTCTTTGGCTCCCGCTTCAAAAGCCGTTTCTGCGATTATACGGGCAAAATCATTGCACTCGATGGGGGAGTTGATGATGAGGATTTGTCCCTTTTGCAGGTTCACGCCTATTTCTACTGCAAGACGCGCAAACTGTTTTTGTTTTTCGATGCTTAACATTTATATGCTCCTTGTTATTATATTTAAAATTTCAGTGCCTGCGAAATATAGCCCTCCAGCTCGTCGACCTTGAGGCGTATCTGTTCCATGCTGTCGCGCATTCTCACCGTTACGGTGTCGTCTTCGAGTGTCTGGAAATCCACAGTTATGCAAAAAGGCGTGCCTATTTCGTCCTGTCGGCGGTATCTTTTGCCTATGCTGCCCGTTTCGTCGTAGTCCACGTTGAAGCTTTGCGCCAGTCTGTCGCAGATTTTCGCCGCGTCCGCGCCCAGCTTTTTCTGCAACGGCAGCACCGCCGCCTTGAAAGGGGCAAGCGCGGGATGAAGTCTTAAAACGACTCTGGTTTCGTTGTTTTCCAGAGCTTCCTCGTTCATCTGACCGGAAAGAAAAGCCAGCACCACTCTGTCCGCGCCAAGTGACGGCTCGATGCAGTAGGGCACGTATTTTTCGTTTGTCACGGGGTCGGTGTATTCCATGCTTTCCCCGCTTGCGTTCTGGTGGCACATGAGGTCGAAGTCCGTTCTGTCCGCAATGCCCCAAAGCTCGCCCCAGCCGAAAGGGAACA
>URVX01000038.1 GCA_900551395.1 uncultured Subdoligranulum sp.
GACTCTCACTGCACGTTTTTGGAAATGCTGGGCAACTGGTCGGTGGGTGACTATTTCAATGAGCAGTCGATAAAATGGAGCTTTGAATTTCTCACCTCTCCCGAATATCTCGGTCTGGACAAAAACAGGCTTGCCGTTTCCGTTTTCGAGGGCGACGCCGACGCTCCCCGCGACGAGGAGTCGGCGCGTATTTGGCGCGAGTGCGGGATAAGCGAGGACAGGATATTTTTCCTGCCCAAGAAAAACAACTGGTGGATTGCCGGTACGACGGGTCCCTGCGGACCTGACACCGAGATTTTCTGGGATACCGGCAGGGAAAAATGCTGCGACGGCTGTTCTCCCGCCTGCGACTGCGGCAAATATCTCGAAATCTGGAACAATGTCTTCATGCAATACAACAAAAAACCCGACGGGACTTACGAGCCGTTGGCGCAGAAAAACGTGGATACAGGCATGGGCTTGGAGCGCACGGTGTGCGTGCTCAACGGCTTTGACAGCGTTTATCAGACGGACGTATTCGCGCCGGCGGTGGAGGAAATCGAGCGGCTTTCCGGCAAAAAATGCGGCGAAGACCCGCAAACCGCGCGTGCAATCAGAATAATCGCCGACCACGTAAGGACAGCGGTGTTTTTGCTGGGCGACGAGATAGGCATAGTGCCGAGCAATGTGGATCAGGGCTATGTGCTGCGCCGTCTCATCAGGCGCGCCGTCAGATTTGCAAACGGGCTGGGCATGCAGAAAGGGGATATTCTGAAAATTGCCGAGGTTTACGTAAAAATTTACGGCGACGTTTATCCCGAGATAAAACGAAATTCGGCAAAAATTAACGACGAGCTGGCAAAGGAGGAGGAAAAGTTCCTTAAAACTCTTGTCAGCGGCGAAAGAGAATTCAACCGTCTGGTAGAAAAGCTGACGGGTGACGTCATCGACGGCGCGGCGGCTTTCAGACTTTACGACACCTACGGTTTTCCGGTTGAAATCACAAAGGAGCTTGCGGCAGAGCGCGGACTTAAGGTTGACCTCGAAGGGTTCGCCGCAAGATTTGCCGAGCATCAGCAAAAATCACACGACGCAAGCGGTCAGAGATTCAAGGGCGGGCTTGCGGACAGCGGAGAGGCGACTACGCGCCTGCACACCGCAACGCACCTTTTGCAGGCGGCTCTTAGAAGGGTGCTGGGCGATGAGGTGGCTCAGAAGGGCAGCAATATCACTCCCGAAAGACTGCGTTTCGATTTTTCTTTCGGCAGACCTATGACTCCCGACGAGATAAAAAGAACCGAGGAGCTTGTGAACGAGGCAATCGGAAGAAAGCTTCCGATAACCTGCGAGGAGATGAGCGTAGAGGCGGCGCGGCAAAAGGGCGCGATAGGGCTTTTCGGCGACAGATACGGAGAGGTGGTAAAGGTCTACGCTATGGGCGACTTTTCCATGGAGATTTGCGGCGGTCCACATGCATCTAACACGGGCGAATTGGGCAGATTTGTCATCACCAAAGAGCAGTCCAGCAGCAGCGGCGTGAGAAGAATCAAAGCCGAGCTGAAAAACGATTGAGGAGAAGGATATGAACAAAAACAAGGTTAAGATAACAATGGAAGACGGCGGCGAAATTGTCGTCGTCCTTGACGAGAAGAACGCGCCCCTTACTGTTGAAAATTTTCGTACTCTTGTGGAAAGAGGCTTTTACGACGGATTGATTTTTCATCGCGTGATAAAGGACTTCATGATTCAGGGCGGCGACCCGACGGGTACGGGCTGCGGCGGCTCGGAAAAGAACATAAAGGGCGAATTTTTGGCAAACGGAGTGAAAAACTCGCTATCGCACAGGCGCGGAGTCATTTCTATGGCGAGGGCAAACAACCCCGATTCTGCGTCGAGCCAGTTTTTTATCTGCCAAACGGATTGCGGATTTCTTGACGGGCAATACGCGGCTTTCGGCGTCACGGAAAGCGGCATGGACGTTGTGGACAGAATTGCCTGCGTACCCACCGACGGCAGTGACCGTCCTGAAAAAGAGCAGAAAATCAAAAACGTCCGTTTTGCGGATTGACGGCAAAAAAGCAGGTCTTAAGACTTGCTTTTGTTTTTCGGGGAAAAATTATGGAAATTTTCGATATAACGCAGGAGCTTCTGCACGGAAGTGTTTTCGAGGGAGATACCTCGCCTGAATTGATAGGCAGAAAAAGCCTGGAAAAGGACGGTGTTGCCCTTAGCGATTTGCTTTTGTGCCTGCACAACGCAACTCACGTGGACGCTCCGTCGCACACGCTTTCGGAGGGCGCGGGTGTTGCCGGCGCGGCTCTGTCGGTTTTTTTCGGCGAGTGCGTCGTGTGCCGTGCGGAAAACGCCGAAAAGGAATTTTGCGACAGAATGCTTTTTAAGGGGGCGCCGCCCGACGCCGCGCTTGCGCAAAGGCTTGCCGACAGGGGGATTTTGCTTGCCGGCACTCAATACCCGTCGTTTGACAAGGGAGAGTCGCTTGAGGTGCACAGAATTTTTGCGCGGGCGGGCGCTTTTTTGCTGGAAAATCTCAAACTCGAAAAGGTCGGCGAGGGGAAATATATTCTGTGCGCTTTTCCTTTGAAGGTGGACGGGGCCGAGGCATCTCCCGTCCGCGCCGTTCTGATAAGAGGTATATCCGGCATTGGTTTATGAATTATCTTCATGTTGCGGAAAAATTGATTTAAATCGTTGACATGCAAAGGGTTAGCTGTTATTCTTTTTGTGGTCTTTTGACAGGGAGAGAAAAAATGCAGCATAACGACGGCGCAATGCCGGATGCTCCCGAAAGGGCGGAAGATGTGCCGCCCGCAGGGGAAAAACAAACAGAAACGGAAAATTTGGCGGCGGACGACGCGGCTTTTGCCGCCGACTCCGAAACGACTTCCGCACGGACACGGTGCGACAGCGCCGTCATTGACGCGGTGAGCGGAAAAAAGCTTAAAAAGGCCGTCAGCGTCGAGGGCTTTGTGTGTCTCGCTTTGGTAGCGGGTTTTTTTGTTGCTTTCGGTTGCATTATGGGCTTTTCCAACGCGATAAATACCATGTTCAACACGGCGTTCAAGCTTCTGACCGACGTGGTTTTTTATCTTTTGGCGTTGGCTGTTCTTATGGGAGCCATTTCCGCCGTCCTCAGTGAATTCGGCGTTGTTTCTTTGCTCAACAAGGCTTTCGCGCCGTTGATGGGACCGCTTTACGGCATGCCCGGCGCAACCTCCATTTCGCTGTTTACTTCTTTTCTGTCGGACAATCCCGCAGTGCTTACTCTTGCCAACGACAGAAATTACGTCAGATATTTCAAAAAATATCAGCTCGGCGCGTTGACCAACATAGGGACGGCTTTCGGCATGGGGCTTATTGTGGTCGTTTCCATGCTGAGCCTCAACGGCGAGCACTTCGGTCTGGCGGTCGTAATCGGCTTGATTTCTGTGTTTGCCACAAGCATACTTGTCACAAGACTTATGCTGCTCAAAACCAAAAAAATGTTCGGCAAGGACGAACCGGCGCTGAAAGACGCCGGGGACGCGGATTACGACGTTTTGAAAATGCGCGAGGTGCGTGAAGGCGGCGTGTTTCAGCGGTTGATTTCAAGTCTTCTCGACGGCGGCGCAAGCGGCGTCAAAGTGGGCGTGTCAATTATTCCCGGCGTGCTTATTATCGCTACGCTTGTGCTCATGCTTACCAACGGAAAGCCGGAGGGCGGCTACACCGGCGGAGTGGACGAGGGAGTGGGGCTTATTCCATTGATAGGCAATTTTTTGAGCCCCGTTTTGAAGCCGTTGTTCGGCTTCGGCTCGCCCGAAATCATTGCCGTGCCTCTGACTGCATTGGGCAGCGCCGGCGCCGCGATAGGGCTTGTGCCCGATATGATGGCAAGAGGAGCAATCACTGCCAACAACGTCGCCGTTTTGACGGCAATGTGCATGTTCTGGAGCGGATATCTGTCCACTCACGTTTCTATGATGGATGCGCTGAATTTCAGAAACCTTACCGGCTGGTCAATTATGCTCCACACGTTAGGAGGCATTGTGGCGGGGCTTCTTGCAAACGGACTGTTTTGTTTGGTAAGTCTGCTGCTTTGATATTAACGGAAAATTAAAAGCGTCCCCGCGCGGGACGCTTTTTTGTTTATTTGCAGGTTTCGGGAGAGGGTTTTATGCGTTTCAGCCTTGCATATCGAGGCGTGCCGTTTTCAAACGGCGGCGCCGATTCGCCCTGAATCAGCGGCAGCACGTAGCTCAGATATTTTTCCGAAATAAAGTTGTTTGTCGGAGAAATGAAGTCCATCGGCAGAGTTTTTTCCTCGTTTGCCACCTCGCACAAGGGGACGCGCGCCGTTTCGCAGACATAATTTCCGTTTTTGTCCGCGGCGCGTCTGAAGCAAATCATGACCTCAGACTCTCCGTCGACGGCTGCCCTAACCGCCTCCGCGCCCGCAAGGCATGCCTCCTCAACGTCGGTTTTGCTGGCGATATGGCTTGCGCAGCGCTGAAGGAGACTGAATTCGATTGCTCTGACCTTTGCTTTGGTCTGCACCTTTACGTATGAAGCGAGAAACGCGCCGACGCCTCCCAGCTGCTTGTGATTGAAGCTGTCCTGCTCCGTTGCCAGTCCGCCGGCGTATTCGCTTATATATTTTCCGTCCTTGTCCTTTATGCCCTCCGAAACGGCGACGAAGCAATCGCCTTTCCTGTTGTAAACCGTGCTTACGTCGTCCATAAAGGCGGATATGTCGAAGGGGATTTCGGGAACGTAAATGAGGTCCGGACCGTGCCCCTTGAAGCTTGCGACTGCGCTTGCGGCGGTGAGCCAGCCCGCGTTGCGTCCCATAATTTCCACTATCGTGATTGCGCCGCTGTAATAAACGCTGGAATCCAAAGAAAGCTCCATGCAGCTTGCCGCGATATATTTCGCCGCCGAGCCGAAGCCGGGACAATGGTCGGTTACGGCGAGGTCGTTGTCTATTGTTTTGGGCACGCCCACCACGTTGCATTGATACCCGTTGGCTTTGAGATACGCGCCTATTTTGCACACCGTGTCCATAGAGTCGTTTCCGCCGTTGTAGAGGAAATATCTCACGTTGTATTTGCGAAAAATTTCCAACACTCGTTTAAAATCCGTTTCGTCCTCCTCGGCGGGCTTGAGCTTGTAGCGCACCGAGCCCAAAGCGGAGGAGGGCATGGTTTTAAGCAGAGCGAGCTCGGCCTTGTCCTCGGCGTTTATGTCGAACAGGTCGTCGTCGAGAACACCCTTGATGCCGTAGTGCGCGCCCAAGACCCGCGTGATGCAGTCATGCTTAAACGCCTCTTGAAAAACGCCGAAAGCGCTGGCGTTGATAACCGACGTAGGACCGCCGGACTGCCCGAAAAGCAACGTGCCCTTGAGTTTTTCCATTTGTAAAGAAACCTCCGCATTTAGTCTATTGCGATTATAGCAAAAACAGAAGAAAAGTTCAATCGTTGAACGCGTAAAGGGCAAAAATCCTTACGACTGCGGCTTGACCTTTTCCGCGTCGGCTGTTTATATTTGTTTTTGTGCCGGCAAAACGACAAATTGCTCCGAGCTTTTCGCTTTGCACGAAATGCTTAACTGAATTGGCGTTGTTAGATAATTGATATTGTTTAATATTTTAATTTGCCGAAAAATAAGGAAACAGACAAAGGAATAGAGAAAAAAAGGAGCGGGGAAAATAGTTGAAGTACAAATAAAATATTTCGACAAAAAAGTAAATTTTTCGGACTGAGCCCTTGACAAGCCGAAATAGTGCAATAAAATGAAAAAGAGGAAAACGAACTCACGCGGGTTCGTTTTTTGCTTGCTGCAGCACAAAAAATAAAATTTACAAAGGAGAGAATTATGGGAACAATCAACAAAAAACTAAAAGACATTTCGCCCGTCAGAGTGAATCTGGAGGCGGGCAACGCAGGCGGCGTGGAATATGACATGAAAACAGGCGGCTTGAGGCTTACAAAAACGCTTGCCGAGCTGCCGGGCAGCAAAATGCCGCTCAACCTCAAGCTTCTTTACGACGCGGCGCACGGCGGTTGGAGATTCAATTACGAGCAGTATCTGACGCCGAAAAGCAATATACTGGGCTGGACGTTTTCGCAGGACAAGCCGGACTTCATATATGCCGACGGCAGCATGGAGGACAGATATTTTTATGCGGCAAATCAGATAGTGTATGAAAACGCTCTGAGCGACACAGGCGTTGAGGCTTACGGCTATTTTGAAAACGAGACCTGTCTCAACCTGAAGCAAACGTCGACCGGCTGGAAAATCGAGGACTTGTCGGGCAACAGCCTGACCTTCGACAGCGCATACAGGCTTACGTCCGCAAAGGACGTTTACGGACACACGACTACAATCACCACGAGCACGATAACGGACGGCGAGGGCAACGTATGCAATTTCATGCGGTCGGGCGACGGCATGACGTTGGAGATAAGAAGCTACAACAAGCGTTTCGAGCTGACTCCCGTCACCGTATCGGGAAGCAGCGGCTGGTATATGCTGGCGGAGTACGATGCCGAGTGGGACGAGTCGGGCGGGGTTGCGCAACAGACCTGCCTTGCAAGGAGCTTTTATCGCCTGCAAAGCGGCAAATTGACGTGCGTTTACGACGGCTTTACTTCGGTGGAAGCAACCTTTTCAGGCAACTGGGCGACCTCGCTTGTCAAAAAGGAATACGCGGACTACGGCGCGAGCGGCAGCGGAACAAGCTGGACTCTTTCGTTTGCAAACGGCGAAACTACCGAGAGCTACAGCGACTTCACTCACACGGCGGACGAAAAGTATTCGTTCAAGGACAAAAAGGGGATAAAAACGGAATACGGACTAGTGCGTTACGACAGCAACCACCCCGACCTGTTAAAATACGCAAGCATAACGGTGGACGGGCTGTTCAACGTGCCGGACAGAACGGTCACCACCAATTATCTTGTAGAAAACTATGCCGGGAATCCGATCACTGAAAAGGATTTTTCCGTCGTGTCAATAGAAGACGAAATAGCGCGCCTTAATTTCAACTACGCCACTTCGTATATAACCAACAAAAACGGAACAGCTATAGCCGGCTTCAATCTTCTGTCGCGGCAGGAGCTGTTAAACATATTTCTTGCCATGAGAAAGGGGACTCGGTGCGTGAGCGTGTACATGAACACATACTGTTACGACACGACTGCAATGCCTCTCAAATTCAGAGGGTTCGAGCTGAAAAATCTTGCGCCGGTGGTGTGCACGGACTACCTGGACGAGGACGGACACAGCCGCTACAAGACTTATACCGTGTATCAGGTGGATATGACGGGCACGACCGGGTATGCAATCAAGGAGACGACGCAGCTTGTCAAGGGAAACAAATTTTACGTGTCGTACAAGTGCTACAACTCCAAATTCGAGCTGGTTAAGGAAAAGGGCTACGACGGCGTTGAAAAGGAATATACCTACGACGCTGACGGACTTTTAACTTGCGAAAAAGCGGGCGGCTCCTCCGCCTACGTAAAGACGGATTATGCCTTCGAGCAAAAGACCGAATCGGGAGAAACGGTTTACGAGGAAAAGAGCGCGTTTTACGTAGACGGACAGGAGCGCACGACGAGAAACGTCTACGACGCCAAAAAGGAGCTTAAATACTCCGAGGACGCCAACGGCAACAAGACGACGCCCGTGTTTTCAAACGACATGCTGTCCTCCGTCAAGGTCAACGGAACGGAAAAAATGTCCTACGCCTACGAAAACAATCGCTTGAAAACCTTGACTCACAACAGAACAAAGTACAAGTTCGGCTACGGAAAAGGTTGCCTGAGCTCCATAGGCTACGAAACCATAAACAGCCTTTACAGCAAAAGGATAGAGTTCGTTACGTTGAACCGCACGACAACCGACGACGTGAAAACCGTTCAGTACAGCACGGACACAAACAGCTACAAGGAAAGATATACCTATGACAAAAACGGCAGACTGCTCAAAAAGGATGAGGGCGCAACGACTTTTGCAAACGTCATAGAAAACGCATATCTCGAAGCGGAAGACAACGGTCTCAAGCCCTCCGTGTTGAATTATACTATTGACAAAAAAGCCAAGCTCAAGTATACTTATACTTACGACGGCAACAGAAAGCGCGTCACAAGGGTGACGGTTGCAAACACCGACAACAACGCGGTAAAATATGTCAAGAACATAAGCTACGACGGCTACGACAGAGTGACGACGGAAAGCTACGGGGACATATCATATATGTATACGAGAGAAGACGGAAACGATTCTCCCGACGAAAAAATAAGAGCAGCAAGCACGTTGTCATTGCCGTATCAGCATGAGTCAATTTATAGTTATGATGCGCTCAACAGAATAACGCAGAAACAAACCGTGCGCAGATATTGGAGTATGTACCCCATAAACGGCACGTCGCAGCATGTGTTTTACCAGACCTATGATTATCATGCAGGGAAAAGCGGAACAAACGAGACAACCGGGCGGGTAAAGTCCGAGAAATTCTATCCTCAAAGCAGCGCAACGCCTACAGAGCAATACGAGTATTCCTACGACGCCAACGGAAACGTAACGTGCAAACGTCAGTTCAACAGCACAGGCATACTTACGGCGACAACGAATTACGGCTACAGCGATTCGTACTGGAAAGACCAGCTCACAAGCTGGGGAAGTTACGGAACAAGCTCCTTTGTCTACGACAGCGCGGGCAACCCGACCAAGTACAAGGGAAAGACGCTTACATGGCAGGGCAAAAAGCTCGTCAAATATGCCAACTCAACTTTGTCCTACATGGATTTGAGCTACGACG
>URVX01000039.1 GCA_900551395.1 uncultured Subdoligranulum sp.
GAAAGTCACGAAAAAACAGTTCAACACGAGAAAATGCTTTATTTGCGGAATGGACAACGACAAGGGAGTAAAAGCGCCCTTTTACGAAATGGAGGACAAATCCGTTGTCGGCTTTGTCACTTTCGACGAGCTGCATCAAAGTTATCCCGGCAGAGTGCACGGCGGCATAATTTCCGCCATGCTGGACGAGGTTGCGGGGCGCGCGCTTTGGACGCTGGAGCCTGAAGCCTGGGCGGTCACCGGCTCGCTCAACGTGCGTTATTTCAAGCCTACTCCCTACGGCAGGAAGCTCAAGGCGGTGGGGCGCGTGACGAAAAACACCTCCCGCGCTTATGTCGGCGTCGCCGAGCTGTTCGACGGAGACACTCTGCTGGCAAGGAGCGAGGGAACCTATTTCAAACTGCCGGCAAAGGTCATAGCAGACGTTGACGTCGAGAAAGAAACCGACGTCTACATCGACGACGGCGTTACGGAAATAGATCTGTGACGCTTAAATACGCGTATTTTGGCACGGGCGGAAATTTTTTGGCGGAAACGAAAGTTTTGTATGCGAAGCCTTGACAAGGTTGGCTGATTGAAGTATAATTTATTTGTCCGTGAGGGAGTAGTTGGCGGCTTTGTTCCGCGACAAGTCAACATCCTGACCTTTTCGGTCTGGCTTGCCTTAAATGATGAGACTCAGGTGCGTTTTCGCGCTTGAGTTTTTTTATGGAGTTTGAATATTCCCCTCGGCGTTTTTCATAAAATAATAACTCGGCGGTGATTGTTATGAGAATCTGGTGGGTAATAATTCTTTTTTTGCTCGGGCTTGCTCTGATAATAAAGGGCGGCGATTTTTTTGTGGACGCGGCTACATGGATAGCCGAAGTGTCGGGAGTGCCGAAATTTGTCATAGGCGCAACTATAGTCAGCGTGGCAACGACTCTTCCCGAGCTGCTTGTTTCAATCATAGCGACTGCGGAGGGAAATCTGGATATAGCAGTGGGCAACTCCGTAGGCTCTGTAGTGGCGAATATCGGACTTATTATGGGAATATCCATGGTTTGTCTGCCTTCGGTTATGAAGCGCAAGGATTTGCTCGGCAAGGGAATTCTGCTTATTGCAAGCATAACTCTGCTTTGGTTGTTTTCGCTGGGAGGCAATCTCAATTTCTGGGAAGGGATAATCGTAATTCTTATTTTCGGGCTTTTTATCTTTGAAAATCTACGCAGCGCAAAAAAGCACGAAATGAATCCGCTTCCTGCGGCGGAGGGAGCTGCGGAGTTGTCTTCGGGCGCGGAAAGGTCCGCTTCCGATGAAACGTCTTCCCGAACAGACGTCGACCAAGAGACGTCTTTAGAGAGTGCGCCCGCCCGAGAAACCGTTGTCAAGCGGGACAAGAAAACAATAACGATAAACGTGCTTAAATTTCTGTTCGGCACTGCGTTTATTGTTGTCGGCGCGCAGCTGCTCGTGACATACGGCAGCGAGCTTGCCGTGCGCCTGAACGTGCCCGAAAGCATAATCGCCGTAACAATGGTCGCCATAGGCACTTCGCTGCCGGAGCTTGTCACCACAATCACGGCAATCGCCAAAAAGCAGGCGTCGCTGTCGGTGGGCAACATAATCGGCGCAAATATACTTGATCTCACGCTTATTCTTCCGGTTTGTTCGTTTATCAGCGGAAGCAGCGGATTGGACATAAATACCCAGACTATCTATCTGGATATGCCCGTATGTCTGGGCTTTGTGCTCATTTCCGTCGTGCCGTCGATGATAACAGGCAAATTCGCCCGCTGGCAGGGCATAACCTTGCTTGCGCTTTATATAGGCTATATCGTGGTTTTGAGCACGGGCGTGCTGGGATTTTAAAAGTGCAATTACAAAAGGTAAGATATTGCCGTAGTTTCCATAGGATTTTTCGGCAAGTTGCAGATGAAAGACAAAAGGCGCGGCGTAAAGCCGCGTCTTTTTATAATATAATTGTTGCGCGGTCGAAAAGCCCGCAGGGCGAAACTACGCAAAATAAGCTACACTTATTAACCGCTTGTTTTTTTCGCTTCTGATATTGTACACTGATTGAAGATAACAGTAATTTAGGGTATAGTATGACGATACGAATTGCGGAATTAAAAGACTTGCATTTTTTGACACATTATGATAAACACATTCCCGAAACTGAATTGATAAATGCAATCGAACAGAGGCACATTCTTATAGCAGAAACAGACGGTAAAAACATAGGTTGGTTGCGCTTTAATTATTTTTGGGATAACACTCCGTTTATGAATATGCTTTTTATGTTGAGCGAATATCGTGGCAATAAGCACGGAACAAACTTGATTGCGTTTTGGTAAGAACAGATGAAGCTGTCAGGTTTTCATTCCGTCATGACTTCTACTCAATCAAATGAATACGCTCAGCATTTTTATTACAAGCTTGGGTATCGTGCCATCGGCGGATTTCTGAGGGACAACGAACCATACGAGTTGATATTGTCAAAAGAAATATAAAATTTCGATTTATTTACTTAGCAAGCTCAATTATTTGTAGAAACACTTTCGGACGATTTGTCCGAGAGTGTTTACTCTCCGATTTAAAGTACAATTCTATAGAAATTTAGTTTTTAATTTTTTATGGGAATTGCGCTTTGTTCTTGCCTTTCTTTCTTACGCCGATTTTCGTCGGTTTGACGGCAGAAAGCGGAAAGGGTATATTGCCCAAAAGATTGTTTATTTGGAATTTTTGGGTTATAATGGGAGTATGGACAAATTGATGTTGCTGGACGGAAACAGTATTTTCAACAGAGCGTATTATGCGCTGCCCGTTCTGAACGACAAGGGCGGCAAAAACATAAATGCCGTGTACGGATTTATGAATATTCTCGTCAAAGCCATGACCGAGCTTAATCCCACACATATTGCGGTTGCTTTCGACAAGCGGGGGCACAATTTCCGCAAGGACATTTACGAGGGCTACAAGGCGACGAGACGCCCCATGCCCGACGACATGGCAAGGCAGATGCCCATTTTGCAGGAGCTGCTTGGTGAAATGAAGATAAAAACGGTGGACAGCGCAGGCATAGAGGCCGACGACATAATCGGCACGCTTGCGAGACGGTTCGGCGTCACCACTTTAATAATCACCGGCGACAGAGATATGCTCCAGCTTGTCGACGAGAAAACCACCGTCATGCTTACAAAGCGCGGCGTCAGCGACACGGAAACGGTGACTCCCGCGCTTTTGCTTGAAAACTACGGTTTGAAAGCCGAACAGATTGTGGAGTTCAAAGCGCTTCGCGGGGACGCGTCCGACAATATACCGGGCGTCAAGGGAATCGGCGAAAAGGGTGCGGTGTCTTTGCTTTGCGAGTACGGCACTGTGGACAATATTTACGCGCATATAGACGAGGTGAAAGGGGCGCTTAAAACCAAGCTTCTCGAGGGAAAGGAATCCGCTTATATGTCGAGAGAGCTGGCAAGAATCAGAACCGACACGGACATCCCTTGCAGCTTCGACGAATGCGCAAGACCCAAGGTTTTCGGTCCGGAAGTCAAAAAAACTTTCGAGTGGATGGAGTTCAGAAGTCTGCTCAAAAGGCTGCCGATAGTGGGCGACGTTAGGGAAAAACAGCCGGACGCCGAGCTTGTGAAAATCACCGAAAGGTCCGAGCTTTTAAAATTGACGGAAAAAGCTTCTGCGGACTTGGCGGTTTGCTTCGACGAAAACATTTTTCTTAGCTTCGAGGACGGAAAGGAATATGAAATCGTCGTTACGCACAATTTTCTCGACGGGATACGTTTTGAGGAAGCGTTGGAGGCATTGACACCGGTTTTGAGCGGCAAAAGCCGCAAAATAGTTTACGACTCGAAAAGCATGAAGCACATGCTGGACGAGTTCGGTATAACTCTCGAAAACGTGGCGTGGGACATAAGTATAATGCAATATCTTGTGGAGTACCGCGCTTTCAAGGATTTTAAATCGCTGGTTGACAGATACGAGGTTTCGCCGCACGCCTGCGGACTAAGGCAGCTCAAAGAAATTCTTGTCGGGCAGATGGCGGAAGCGGGCGTAATCAGACTTTACGAAGAAATCGAAATGCCGCTTGCCGAGGTTTTGTTTGAAATGGAAAAGACCGGCGTGGCTGTGGACGAAGAAGTGCTGGGCAAGCTTGGCGCGGAATACACCTCGGAAACGGAAAGCGTGTCTCGAGAGATTTTCGTTCTTGTGGGTGAAAAATTCAATATTTCCAGCTCCGTACAGCTTAGCCGTATTTTGTTTGAAAAGCTCGGGCTGCCTACCTTCAAAAAAACCAAAAAGGGCTTTTCCACAGATACTGAGGTTTTGAACAAGCTGATGGATTTGCACCCCGTCGTGCCGCTTATTCTTAAATACCGACAGGTAACCAAGCTCAACAGCACATATATAGAGGGTTTTCGCCCTTACGTCAAAGACGGCGTGATACACACCAAATACAATCAGACTCTGACCTCCACGGGCAGATTGTCTTCCAGTGAGCCGAATTTGCAGAACATACCCGTCCGCGACGATATGGGCAAGGAAATCAGACGCATGTTCGTTCCTAAACTCGACCTTCTCATAAGCGCGGATTATTCGCAGATAGAGCTAAGACTGCTTGCGGATTTTTCCAAAGACGCTTCGCTGGTTGACGCTTTCAACAAGGGCGAAGACATTCACGCCATTGTCGCGTCGGAAATTTTCGGCATACCCGTCGGTCTGGTTACCGCAAACATGCGGCGCATGGCAAAGGTGGTCAATTTCGGCATAATATACGGTATGAGCGATTTCGGCTTGTCCGAAAGCATAGGCGTGACCGTCGCTAAGGCGCGAGAATTTATAAAAACCTATTATGAACGCTATCCCGCGATAAAAAATTATCTCAACGGCAACGTCGAGCAGGCGCGCAGTACGGGGTACGTGACAACCATATCGGGCAGGCGCAGACAGATTCCGGAAATAAATTCCTCCAACTATCAGCTGCGCAGCTTCGGGGAAAGGGCAGCCATGAACATGCCGCTTCAGGGCAGCGCCGCCGACATAATAAAAATCGCCATGATAAGGGTAAACGACCTGCTTTTAAAGGGCGGCTTCAAAAGCAGGCTCATCATGCAGATTCACGACGAGCTGGTAGTGGACGCCGCCGCCGACGAGGCGGAGCGGGTGGCGTCGTTGCTCAAAAAGGAAATGGAAGCGGTTTACGATTCGGACGTTAAGCTTGACGTAAACGTATCCGTAGGAAAAAATCTTTTCGAGGCGAAGTGACGTGGAAAAAAAAGTAATTGCTGTGACGGGCGGCATAGGCAGCGGCAAGAGCACCGTTTGCAGGTTGCTTGAGAAAAAAGGCTTTCGGGTGGTGGATTGCGACGCGCTGAGCCGACGGGCGGCGGAGCGGTCGGACACGCTTGAAGAAATAGTGCGGGTTTTCGGAGAGAGGTTTGTCGACGGCGGAAAGCTAAACAGGCGCGCTCTGGCGCTTGAGGTTTTTTCCGACTCGGAAAAGACAGACAAGCTCAACAAAATTTTTCACAAGCGTATTTTCGGCTTGCTCGAGGAGGAAATTGCAAAGCAAAACGGAACGGTCTTTGTGGAAATTCAACTGCTGCCCGACGACAAAATCCGACTGTTTGACGGCGTGTGGTTGGTGACCGCGAGCGAAGAAACGCGGATTAAGCGGGCGATGGCGCGCGACGACAGAAGCGAGGAGCAGGTGAGAAGCATTATTCAAAGGCAAAACGCTTTCTGCGGCAAGCAGCGCGAAAACGTCGAAATTCTTGTCAACGACGGCGACGCCGCCACGCTGGAAAAGGCTGTGGAAAATTTGCTTAAAAAAGTTTATGCTTGACAAGCGGGAAAGAATATAATAGAATATAGATATATACGACGCTTGGCATTTGTCACACCGCGCGTTGCACTTGGATATTCGTTGTCACAATCCGCAAGAGGGGGCAAATGACCGCTTGCGGTTTTTTCGGTTTAACGGGAGGTGGAAAATTGTTTAAAAAATTGTTTGCGACAGCCGTCGCGCTCGTCCTGTGTCTTATGTCTCTGTGCGCTTGCCGAAACTACGACGCGTTTATTTTTACGAGTTGGTTTTTTCGGACGTCAGGTTGGAAATGGAGGGATGTTGTGGCGGCGAGGCGGGAGTGGACTATTTTTCCGGAGCGCAGCTTATTTCCTCGGTGGAGGAGTACGTTGAATTTTGTATAAGGTGGGACATGAATCTTGCCGGCGAATACGAGGACGAGCGCATGGAAAATTTAAAGGAAAACATGCGCCGGTGCGGATATAATTTTTTCAGCCGGAAGTCATTGGTGGTCATCGGCTATTATGTTGGCACAGGCAACGCTTATAATTTAGTCAAAAGCGTGGCTGTGGAGGGCGACGCGCTGGTACTCAACTACAATGAGATATATTTGGGCGACATTGCAACTGCAGTCGTTGTTCCGAGAGTCAATTTGCTGGAAGTAAAAAAAGCCGACATTGAGGGTGTGACGTGGGTGGATTACAGACATATCGAAGATTGAAGTAATTGAGCCGTCTGAAAAAAGGCAAAGAAAAAACACAGTTCTTCACGGAGCTGTGTTTTTAAATGTCTTTTTCCGCCTGAGTTATTCCGTCGTTTGCCAACGCTTCCAGCATAATAGCCGCGCTCGTCTTGTTTGTCGCAAGCGGAATGCTTTTCACGTCGCACAGACGCATAAGCGCCGACACGTCCGGCTCGTGCGGCTGGCTTGTCAAGGGGTCCCGCAGAAAAATCACGAGGTCAAGCTCGCCGTCCGCAATCATGGAGCCTATCTGCTGGTCGCCTCCGAGCGGACCGCTTTTCATTCGGATTATGTCAAGTCCCGTTTCCGCAATAATCAGCGAGCCTGTCGTGCCCGTCGCAAACAGCTTGTGGTTTTTGAGCACGTCCCTGTATTTCACGGCAAGCTTGATTATGTCGTCCTTCTTTTTGTCGTGCGCAATAAGCGCTATTTTCATGTAGTTCACCTCCTTTTCCGTATTTGTCCAAAGCATAGCACAATGCCCGAGCGTTGTCAACAGGGGAAAGCGGTTGAAAAGCGTATTTTACAATATTGTTGCAAGCGTCTTTCGTCAGAGGTTGACTTTGCGCGGATTTTGGTGTAAAATGAGCAAAATAATCGAGTTGTTTATTATGGTTGACTTCTTTAAGGGGGTAAAATGGAACAATATGCAATAAGCACGCATGGTCTGACCAAGATTTTCGGGCGGGGCTTCTGTGCGCTCAACAATGTTTGTTTAAATATCCGAAAGGGGGATATTTACGGTCTGGTCGGTCGGAACGGCGCGGGTAAAACCACTTTGCTCCGCATCGTGGCGGGGCTTTCGTCCGCCGACAACGGCTGCGTTTCGATAAACGGCGCGACGACTTATGAGGAAAACGAAATTCAGCGCAGGCGGCTGGGCTGTATCATCGAAGGTCCTGCGCTTTACGGCAGTCTTACGGCATGGCAGAATATGGAGGCGCGCGCTCTGCTTGTCAATGCGGACAAGGAAAAAATAAACGAGGCTCTTTCGCTCTCGGGGCTGGAGTATTTTCAGGGCAAAAAGGTCAAGGATTTTTCGCTGGGCATGAAACAGCGTCTTGCGCTGGCGCTCGCGCTTTTAAACGAGCCTGAAATTCTTTTGCTGGACGAGCCGGTAAACGGGCTGGACCCCGTGGGCATAAACGATATCAGAGAGCTGCTTAAAAAAATCAACGAGCAAAAGGGGACGACCATCGTAGTTTCCTCTCACTATCTCGGCGAGCTGGAAAAGCTCGTAAAAACCTTCGGTATTCTGGAGCAGGGTAGGCTTATCAGAGAGCTTTCCGCCGAGCAGTTTGCCCAAGCGGCAGCCAGCTGTGTGCGTATCGTCGTGGAAAACAGTCTTACCGACGCCTTAAAAGCCGTCGAGACGTTCAAAAAAGCAGGCGTGGAAGTGACGAGCGTGCAAAACGACGTCATTTTCGCAAAGGGTGAAGAAAGCGACATCCCCGTTTACAACAGGCTGCTGGTGGAAAACGGAATAGGAATCAGGAAAATAGATTGCTTGAGAGAGGATTTCGAAAGCTATTTTCTCAGACTTATGCGGGGGGAAAATAAATGATAAAAAACGTCTTGAAAGAGGATTTTTACAGACTTAAACGCTCCAAAGCCTTTTGGATATGCTTCGGCATCGCGGCAGTCCTGCCTTTGCTTGCAATCATGTTTCTGAATATGGCGTTTGAGCTTGTGGGCTCGATTGTTTTTGAAGGCAGCGTAAGCGAGCTTCTTTCTCCCGAGCTTATGGCTGCGATTTCGTTTTTGAACGTTGACGTGCCTGTTTTCTGCATGATTCTGGCGGGAGTGCTTGTCGCGGGCGAGTTTTCGCATGGGACGCTTCGTCAGATTCT
>URVX01000040.1 GCA_900551395.1 uncultured Subdoligranulum sp.
AAAGGAGAACCCGATGTACGAGCTTTCTTTGAACGTAGACAAAAAGGACGGACATTTTTTAAATTATCTGGCAAGGCAGATTGACAGACCGCTCGCGCAGGCAAGAGGCGTTTCCGCGCTGGAACAGATAGACGACAGAACTTTTTTTTCGTTGGCTTGTTATGACGAAAGCGCGGGACAAATGTCCGCGCTGGTCAAGGATTTGCTTGCGGATATTTTTTCTATAGGATATAAAAACAAATATTTAAGTAAAAAATTGAATATGGGCTCGGATGATTTGCTCTCGCGCACTCTGATAAACACGATGTGTATTTTCGACAATTCCTACGATAAAACGACAATCAAACGAAACCTTGAAAATATACGGAATTTTTCTTTGGACGGATTTTACAATTTCAGGCTGGGGGACGTAAAAAAGAAATGGGACGAAATCGTCGTTTTGTCGAACTCATTCGACACGGTGATTAACGATTATGAAACTTTGCGGGATTTTCTGATGTTTCTTCTCGAGGCAATCCCCACGCTGGTAAGCAATCTGTCCGTCGTGTTCGACAGGGAAAGCGGCTTTGAGCTGTTTGACGAAAAGGGAATGAGACTCAACAAGCTTACGACGATGTCGGTCAGGGAGGACTCCGAAGAAGACCTGCTTTACAATCTGGTGTGCATAAACCCCTCCGCGGTAAATTTTTACGGAGATTGGCAAAATCTTTCCGAACAGTTCAAAGACATTGCCGACAGCCTTTTCGTAATAAACGATATGAAAAGCGCGAAAATCAGTTGACAAATTTTTTTTTTGTGTTATCATAAATTCAATTTGATACTTGCCTTAAAAGAAAAGACAAGTGGACAGACCACTGTTCATACAGAGAGCGCGGGTAAGATGAGAGCCGTGCGGAGCAGCCTGAATCCGTACCGCTTTTCCGGCGAGCGTAGGCGCATACGTTAGCTGCGCGTCCTAAAGCGGTCGGACGCATATGTCCGGCAATTAAGGTGGAACCGCGGCATTCAGTCGTCCTTAAATTCAAGGACGGCTTTTTTAATAAATTTTTACATAAAAAGAGGTGACAGATATGATTGAATTTAAATTGCCCGACGGCGCGATAAAGGAATTTTCTACTCCCGTGCCCGCATCGGAGGTCGTCAAAAGCATAAGCGAAGGACTTTTGAGAGCTGCGGTTTGCGTCAGCCTGAACGGAGAGCTCAAGGGGCTGGGAGAGGTTTTGGACTGCGGCGGCGATTTCAAGGTGCTTACCTTTAAGGACGAGGAGGGAAAAGAGGTTTACAGGCATACCGCGAGCCACGTTATGGCGCAGGCAATCAAGCGCCTTTATCCCGACGCCAAGCTGGCGATAGGTCCTGCGGTGAAAAACGGTTTTTATTATGATATAGATTTTGCGCAACCTGTTTCGCTTGAGGATTTCAAGGCGATAGAGGATGAAATGAACAAAATAGTCAAGTCCGACTTTCCTATACGTAAATCCGTTGTGCCCGTCTCGGAAGCGAAAGAAATGCTTGCCGACGAACCGTACAAGCTGGAGCTGCTCGAGGGTATAAAGGAGGACACGGTTTCGTTTTTCGGGCAAGGCGAATTTTCCGATATGTGCAGGGGACCGCATCTTTCGTCCACGGGCAGACTCAAGGCGTTCAGACTGACAAGCATTGCCGGCGCGTATTGGCGCGGAGACAGCAGCAAAAAAATGCTGACGAGAATTTACGGCACGGCTTTCGACAAAAAGTCCGACATGGAGGAATATCTCGCAAGGATGGAGGAGGCTAAAAAGCGCGACCACAACAAGCTGGGCAGAGAGCTGGGAATTTTTATGACCGAAGAAAACATCGGACAGGGGCTGCCGCTGTTTATGCCAAAGGGCGCGCATATTCTCAAAACCATGCAGCGCTGGGTGGAAGACGAGGAGGAAAAACGCGGCTACATGCTGACAAGAACTCCGTTCATGGCAAAGAGCGACCTTTACAAAATAAGCGGACATTGGTATCACTACCGCGACGGAATGTTTATTCTCGGCGACCCCGAGGAAGCCGACGTCAACAAAGAAGTGCTGGCTTTGAGACCTATGACCTGTCCGTTCCAGTTCATGATTTACAAAAACGGTCTCAAGAGCTATCGCGATCTGCCCGTGCGCTACAACGAAACCGCGCCTTTATTCAGAAACGAAAACAGCGGCGAAATGCACGGCATGATAAGGGTACGTCAGTTTACGCTTGCGGACGGACACATTATCTGCCGCCCCGACCAGATAGAGCAGGAGTTTTTGGGCGTTCTCGACCTAATACGTTATTTCATGAAAACGCTCGGTCTGGACGGCGAAGTTTCCTACCGCTTCAGCCGTTGGGATCCCGAGAATAAGGAAAAATATATTGACAATCCCGACGCTTGGGAAAACTCGGAAAGGCTGATGAAAAAAATCCTCGACGACGCCGGAGTAAATTATTACGAGGCGATAGGCGAGGCTGCGTTTTACGGTCCCAAGCTTGACGTACAGAGCGTGAACGTATACGGAAAAGAGGATACGTTGTTTACCATTCAGATAGATTTCGAGCTTGCGGAGCGTTTCGATATGTGGTACGTCGACGCCGACGGAAGCAAAAAAAGACCTTTTATCGTTCACCGCAGCTCCATAGGCTGTTACGAAAGGACGCTGGCGCTGCTTATAGAAAAATACAACGGAGCGCTGCCCGCCTGGATGATGTATACTCAGGTAAAGGTTTTGAGCCTAACCGACAGGACGGCGGACAAGGCCGACGAGATAACCGCCGCGCTCAAAAAGCTGGGAGTAAGAGCCGAAGCCGACAACAGGTCGGAAAAGGTGGGCTTCAAAATCAGAGAGGCTCAGCTGGAAAAAATTCCTTATATGCTGGTCGTAGGCGACAAAGAGGCGGCGGAGGGAAAGGTTTCCGTGCGGCACAGAAGCAAAGGAGACTTGGGGCTTATGACTTTGGACGAGTTTTCGGCAAGGATTCTTTCGGAAATCAAAGACAAGGTCATCGATTGATTTTAATTCGTCGCGCCGCAAAAAAGCGGCGCGACAAAAATCAAGAGACACTCTGTTTGACAAAAAACACAAGTTAAAAGCTACAGACAGTCATTTTTTTATTGGAAAATTTATTGTTGTGGCTAAAAAATTTTTAAAATATGCTGCAAACGGTTGACATGCGGCTAAAGGTGTGTTAATATAACTAAGCAAAAGCAGAAAGGTCACTTTCTCACCCGTACGGCTTGAGCTGTAGGGTAGACAATAGCGGAACGTATCCCCGTGATACGTTTGTTGTTTGTGTGGACTTTTTGCTGTTCACACTTTTTTATTTTTCGGAGGTAACGGTTATCAAAGATCTTCAGACCAACGAGCAAATCAGGGACAGAGAGGTGCGGCTTATCGGTTCGGACGGAGCGCAGCTTGGTATTATGTCTGCGCGGCAGGCGCAGCAGATTGCGGATGACGCTCATTTGGATTTGGTTAAAATTTCGCCGAATTCCGTCCCGCCCGTCTGCAAAGTGATGGATTACGGCAAGTATCGTTACGAGCAGAACAAGCGCGAGAAGGAAGCCAAGAAAAATCAAAAAATCGTCGAATTGAAGGAAATCAGGCTTTCCATGACAATAGACGAGGGCGACATTGCAACAAAGGCGAAGAACGCCGTCAAATTTCTCAAAGACGGTGACAAGGTCAAGGTCAGTCTCCGCATGAGAGGCAGGCAAATGGCTTTTGTGGGCAACGGCATCGAGGTCGCCAACAGCTTTTACGAAAAGATAAAGGACTATGCCACCATAGAAAAGAAGCCTTTGGCGGAAGGCAGATTTATCACAATGGTGCTTGCTCCTGTCGACAACAAAAATACGAAATAAACGGAGGATTACTAACATGCCCAAACAAAAAACGCATAGCGGCGCGGCAAAAAGATTCAGCCTCAAAAAATCCGGCAAAATCAAAAGAGCGCAGCAAGGCAAAAATCATATTCTGACCAAAAAGACGACGAAACGCACGCGCAACCTGCGCGGCGCCGCATACGTAGACAGCACGCAGGAAAAGACAATCAGCCGCATGCTGTCCCACTGATAGGAGGTAACTTTTTATGAGAATCAAACGCGGTGTAAATGCGGTAAAAAAACGCAGAAAAATATTGAAGCTTGCGAAAGGTTATTTCGGAGCAAAGAGCAAAAACTATCGTATCGCAAGACAAGCGGTGATGAAAAGCTTCAACTACGCCTACATCGGCCGCAGACTCAAGAAAAGAGATTTCCGCAATCTGTGGATTGCGAGAATAAACGCGGCGGCGCGCGCAAACGGCATGTCTTACAGCAAGTTCATGTACGGTCTCAAGAAAGCCAATGTGGAGCTTAACAGAAAAGTTTTGGCGGATATCGCCGTGAACGACGCGCAGTCCTTTGCAAAGCTTGTGGAGACTGCCAAAGCCAGCCTTTGAGCTGTTTGCAAAAGCCTTCGGTGAGAAGGCTTTTTGATTATCGGGAGTTTTATGATAAACGTCGTATCGTCTAAAAATGCCCGTCTGACTCTGGCGCGCAAGCTGTCCGACAAGAAATACAGAGATCAATACGGGCTGTTTGCAGCCGAAGGGGAAAAGCTGGTCAAGGACGCTTTGAGATACGGGCTTAAGGTCGAATTTATCCTGTGTTCCCGTTCCTTTGCCGAAAAGCATGAAAATTGCGGAGCTTTCGGACAAAACGGGGCGGCTGTTCCCTGCTTTGCTGCGGACGACAAAGCATTCGGAGAGGTTTGCGACACGGTTTCCAACCAGGGAGTGCTTGCCGTCGTCGCTTTTGAAAGAAAAGAGCCTCGAAAGCCTTTCGGAAAATGTCTTTTGCTGGACGGTATCCGGGACCCTGCAAACGTAGGCGCAGTTCTTCGCACGGCTGCGGCTTCGGGTTATGACGACGTGTATTTGTGCGAGAGCGCCGACCCTTTTTCCGCAAAGAGCCTGAGGGCAGGTATGTCGGCGCAGTATGTTTTGAATATATTCGAGGGAGAAAGAGAAAAAATCCTCGATTTGCTTTCCGATTGCCAGTTGATTTGCGCGGATATGTCCGGAGAAAATGTTTTTTCGGCAAATATCAGTGAAATGCACGCGCTGGTGTTGGGCAACGAGGGCAGCGGAGTGAGCAGAGACGTGCGTATGCGCTGCGACAAAACCGTAAGTATTCCCATGAAGAACGATATGGAGTCGCTCAACGTGGCTGTCAGCGCGGGTATACTGATGTACATGTTGGGAAGGAAGAATTTATAATTATTCGGAGGTAAAAAATGTCAGGTCACAGCAAATGGGCTAACATAAAACACAAAAAAGCTAAGGGAGATGCAGCCAAAGGGAAAATATTCACCAAAATAGGCAGAGAGATAGCCGTAGCGGTCAAGGCGGGCGGCAGCGATCCCGCGACCAACAGCAAGCTGTTCGACGTCATAGCAAAGGCAAGAGCCAACAATATGCCCAACGACAACATAACCAGAAGCATCAAAAAGGCTTCGGGAGAGCTCGGCAACATAAACTACGAGCCTATGACCTACGAGGGATACGGTATAGGCGGCAGCGCGGTTATTGTTGAGTGTCTTACTGACAACAAAAACCGCACCGCGGGAGAGATAAGAAGCTATTTCGACAAAATGGGCGGCTCTCTCGGTACAACAAACTGCGTGTCTTTTATGTTCGACAGAAAGGGAGTCATCGTAGGAGAGCGCGACGGAAAGCTGTCGGAGGACCGTATTTTCGAGGTTGCCATAGAGGCGGGCGCGGACGACGTAGTTGTGGAGGAAGAAATTTTCGAGGTTTATACCTCCGTGCCTGATTTCAACGAGGTTAAAAACAATCTCGTAAAGAACGGCGTAAACATAATTTCCGCCGAGGTAGAGTGGCTGCCGCAGACTATGGTTTCGCTTAACGACGAGCAGCTTGTCAAATTCAGAAAAATGCTGGACATGTTCGACGATTTCGACGACGTGCAGAACGTGTATCACAACGTGGATTTGCCTGACGAGGAAATTTAAGGTGAGGATTTTGGGCTTCGACCCCGGACTGGCAACGGTGGGCTACGGAGTTATCGAGTCGGACGGTAGAAACAATGTGGCGGTGGATTACGGCGTAATCAGAACGCCTCCAAACGAAAACACCGCGGTGCGGCTTGCCATGATCGACGCGGCTGCCGCCGAGCTTATGGAAAGATTCAGACCGGACGCCGTCGCAATCGAGGAGCTTTTTTTCAACACCAACATAACTACAGGCATACGCGTGGCGGAAGCACGCGGAGTGCTGCTAGTTTGCGCCGTAAAAATATGTGGCAATCTCTTCGAATATACTCCGCTTCAGATAAAGCAGGCAATGGTAGGCTACGGTCGGGCGGACAAGCGTCAGGTGCAGCAGATGGTGCGGGTATTTCTCAATCTCGACAAAATACCCAAGCCGGACGACGCCGCGGACGCGCTGGCAGTCGCGCTGACGCATGCGCAGACGAGAAATCTGTGCGAAAATTTCAGAATTTAGGAGCAACTTATGTTGGGATTTGTGAGCGGAAAGGTCGTTTCCTTAGAAGAAGGTTCGGCGGTGGTGGAAAACAACGGTCTGGGGTTCGAGCTCGCTGTTTCGTCAAATACTCTCGGTCGACTGGAAGCAGGAGCGGAAACGAAGCTGTATACTTATCTCCAGGTAAGGGAGGACGGACTCACGCTTTTCGGTTTCGCAACCTTGGACGAAAAGAAAATGTTTTTAAAGCTGGTTTCCGTTTCGGGAATAGGACCAAAGGTTGCTTTGTCCGTTTTGTCCGGACTTAAGCTGTCCGACCTTGCTGCGGCTATCGTCACCGAAAACGTGACTGCGCTTACAAGCATAAAGGGACTGGGAAAAAAGACTGCGGAAAGGATAATTCTGGAACTCAAGGAAAAGGTGTCTGTGACGCCCGATATGTCGGACGGCGCATTGACCGGAAAAGACGGTTTTACCTCTCCTGAGTCAAATGAAGCCGTTTCCGTGCTTGTTTCACTCGGACTGAGCAGGCAGGAGGCAGCTTCGAGGGTGAAAAGTGCGGCGGAAAACGGCGCGTCGACGACGGAGGAATTACTTTCTTACGCGCTTAAAAACAGCTGAAAAGAGAGGCGAAAATGTACGACGGCAACGAATTGATTTCAAGCACGCTTGTCGAGCGGGAAGCCGAAAGCGAAAATATACTTAGACCGCAGACTTTGGACGGATATATAGGTCAGGACAAGGTGAAGGAAAATTTGCTGGTTTATATCAGCGCTGCCAGGCAGAGAAAGGAAAATCTCGACCACGTTCTCCTTTACGGTCCTCCGGGACTCGGAAAAACTACTTTGGCTCACATAATAGCCAACGAAATGCACACGAGTATAACGGTCACCAGCGGTCCGGCAATCGAAAAGGCTGCCGATTTGGTGGCTTTGCTTTCAAAGCTGACCGAAAACGAGGTGCTGTTTATCGACGAAATTCACAGGCTCAATCACTCCGTAGAGGAAATTTTGTATCCCGCCATGGAAGACTTTGCGCTGGATTTTATTATCGGAAAGGGACCCAGTGCAAAAAGCATAAGATTGTCGCTGCCGCGTTTTACGCTTGTGGGAGCGACGACCAAAGCGGGACGCCTGTCGGCGCCCTTGAGAGACAGGTTCGGAGTGCACGCGAGGCTGGAAATGTATTCTACGGAGCAGCTTGTCAAAATTGTGTGCAATTCCTCAAAGGTTTTGGGTACGGAAATAGACGAACAGGCCGCCGTCAGGCTTGCGGGACGTAGTCGCGGCACGCCGCGAATAGCCAACAGACTGCTTAAACGGGTCAGGGACTTCGCGCAGGTCAAGGGCGAGGGGCGTATTACTGCGGAAATAACCGATTTTGCGCTTGAATGTATGGGAGTGGACGGGCTGGGGCTGGACGGCGTGGACAGAAATATAATCCTTTCGATGATTGACAAGTTCAACGGCGGACCTGTCGGGCTTGAGACGATAGCAGCGGCGTCGGGAGAGGACGCGGGAACAATCGAGGACGTTTACGAGCCGTATTTGCTTCAGATAGGTTTTATTGCGAGAACGCCTCGCGGCAGAGTGTGCCTGCCTGCCGCTTATCGTCATTTCGGCAAAGCGCTTTCTGTCGAAAGAGAAAATCAGATAAGCATATTTTTCAACAAAGACGAGACTGAATTATGAAAACGGATTTATTCGACTATACCTTGCCGCAGGAGCTTATCGCG
>URVX01000041.1 GCA_900551395.1 uncultured Subdoligranulum sp.
GCCGGCAGCTTCAATTGGGCAGGATTCGGAATAGACCTTGCCATAGACGTTGTGGTAGGCGCTATAGCCGGCATTATATGCGGTTTGAGAAAATAAGTGGTTTAAACAGGTGAAAATTTTTGCATTTGGTAGTATAATATCCTGCGGTAAATCAATCGGAGGTAAAAACTTATGAAACATATCAACACAGTAGCGGCTCCCAGACTCAATGTTGAAAAAACCGGCACCGGCTGCGGAGAGTGCCGTTCAAGCTGCCAGTCCGCCTGCAAAACAAGCTGCACGGTAGGCAATCAGAGCTGCGAACAGAGGGTGGCCGTTCACGTAAAGGGCGGAAAATAAATTTAAAACTCGCAACTAAAAGCAGTAGTCGGTTACTGCTTTTTTTGCGTAGGGAGAAAAATGGTTCATTGCTTTAAGGTCAAAGACGAATATCTGATTTACGATTCCGAAAGCGGCTCTCTGCATAGGGCGGACAGGCTTGTTTATGCTTTGCTCAACGGCGAAAAGGAGCTTCTTTCGCAATATACGACAGCGGAAATAAAAGAAGCGGAAGACGAGCTGAATTCTTTAAAAGAGAGCGGCTTGCTTTTTGCCGCGCCTTTAAACGTAAGCGAAGATCCATACGAGGCAGGCGTCGTCAAATCCGTTTGTCTGCATCTGAGTCACGACTGCAATTTGAGATGTCGTTATTGCTTTGCAAATCAGGGGGACTATCACGGCAAACGCGAAAATATGACCTTGTCGGTTGCGCTTGCGGCGGTGGACATGCTTATAGAAAAATCAGGCGGCGTCAGAAATCTCGAAATGGATTTTTTCGGCGGCGAGCCTCTTTTGAATTTCGACGTATTGAAGCAGACTGTAAAATACGGCAGGGAAAAGGCAGCTGAGGCGGGCAAGATTTTCAAATTTACCTGTACGACCAACGGACTTCTGCTCGACAAGGAAAAATCCGATTTTCTCAACGAGGAAATGGACAATGTTGTTCTGAGCCTTGACGGCAGGCGTGAAGTAAACGATTTTGCGAGACCAGCGCCCAACGGCGCGGGAAGCTTCGACCTGATTCTGGACAATTTTCGTTATTTTCGCTCGATAAGAGGAAGCAAAAGCTACTTTTTGAGAGGAACATTTACGCATTTCAACACCGATTTTGCAAAAGACGTGCTCTTTATGCGTGAATTGGGCTTCGACCAGCTGTCGGTCGAGCCTGTCGTGCTGCCGGCGGGCAGCGAAATGGAAATAAAGGATTCCGATTTGCCCGAGATTTTCGCTCAGTACGAATATCTTGCGGAGCAGTACGTAAAGCTGCGTAAAAATCCCGAAACATGGTTTGGATTTTTCCATTTCAATATCGATTTGGAAAACGGTCCCTGTCTCAAAAAACGGCTCAAGGGCTGCGGCGCGGGCTGCGAATATCTCGCGGTAGTACCCGACGGCGGCGTGTATCCTTGTCATCAGTTTGCGGGAGAAAAGGAATATTTGCTCGGAAACGTATTCGACAAAAGACTGGACGAAGCCAAAAGAAAAAAATTCGCTTCGAGCAATCTCTTGTCCAAGTCCGATTGCGGCGGCTGCTGGGCGAAATATCTTTGCAGCGGGGGATGCTCCGCAAATGCCGTTCATTTCAACAACGATATAAACAAGCCCTTTGAGCAGGCTTGCGCGCTTATGAAAAAAAGGACGGAATGCGCGCTTTATGTATACGCGAAAGAGCGGCTAATTTAAATTTTTACAAAAAATATAATTGACTTATTTGGGAATAAATTGTATACTAATTAAGTTAATGCAAATTTGAAGGAGGCTTTAAAGGATGAACAAAAGAAAGTCCATCACTTTATTAGTTATTTCCATAGTTCTGATAGTGATCCTCGGAGTGATGACTTTTTGTCCCGTCGTCGTGCCGCTGGGCAACGTCGACTATCATTCTCCCATTGTGCTTATCGAGTACGGCTTGGATTTGAAGGGAGGCTCTTTCGTAACTTTCGAGGTGCATAAAAACGAGCTTTCCGACAGCGAATATTCCGAAGGCTTCGACAAGGTCATAGCTACCCTTGAGGACAGGATGAGCTTGATTGAGAGCCGTATGGGTATTCAGGGCTTCACCGAAGCACTTGTTGCATCTTCCCTGTCCGAAGGGCTTGTCAGCGTGGAGGTGCCGGCAACCAGCAGCGCGCTTTCCATTTCCGAAGTTTTCGACATACTCGGCAGCAAGGGTGAGCTTGTTATTTCCCTTAAGGAAGACGGCTCGGAGCCTTTTGTGCCTCACAACAAGCAGGGCGACGAGCTTACATGGAGCGACTGTATTGTCCGCGCCGATGCAATTTACGACTCGTCTTCGGGAAACTACGGAATTTCGGTGGAGTTCAACGATTTCGGTCTGGAGGCTTTGAAAGAGGGGACAAGCACTATTACCAGTTCAACTCCGATATATTTTATTCTGGACGGAGAGACAATCAGCAATCCCAACGTATCTTCGCAGATAACCTCCAAATACAGTCAGATAACAGGTCTTTCCACCTCCGTTGCCGCGCAGACCATGGCGATTCAGTTTATGAGCGGCAGCTATCCTTTGGATGTTGTCAACACTATGGACTTCAACGATGTGGGCGCAGAGCTCGGCAACAATACGGCGAATATCCTTCTGTTGATTTTTGCGATTATGTGCGTTCTTATGATAATCGCCTTTATCGTCGTTTTCAAGCTGATGGGAGTGGCAGCTACGCTTTCCTTCCTTTTCTATCTGATTTTGCTGGCGTTTGCGATTGCGTTTATTCCTTTGGCTCAGTTTATGTCTCTTGCAGGCTTTGTCGGATTGTTTTTCGGTCTGGCTATGTTCGCGGCTTTCAATGCGGTTCTGCTTGGCAATATCAAATCCGAATTCAGAAAAGGAAAGAGCTTCGAGCTGTCTTTTGACGACGGACTCAAAAAATCAGTCTGGACTATCCTCAACGGCGCGATTGTTGTGCTGCTCGGTCTGATTTTGATTTGGATTATCGGGACGGGGTCGATAGAAATCTTCGCTATGGGCGCTACCTTCAGTCTTGTGCTCGGAGTTATATCCGTTTTCCTGTTCACCAGAGGCTACGTCAAGGTTCTGCGCGGAATCGCTCCCGACAACGACAAGGGCTTCGGTATTGTGAAGGAGGACAAATAAATGACTAAATTGCTTTCCAAAAAGAGTTTTATTGCCTTTCTTGTCGTATGCGCCGTGATTGTGCTTGCAGGCATAATAGTGGTTAGCGTAATAGGCTTCAATGCCGACGCTACTGTCGGCGGCGGTCAGCAGCTTATTTATGAAAAGGTTTTTGCAAAGGACGATTTCGAAAAGGAAGCGCAGACTATCAGAGATTTTCTCAAGGAAAAAGGCGCTAAGGTTTCTTCTTTGCAGCCCAGAGAAAATATTTCCGACCGCGACAATTATGATGCGATAGTGGTCAATTTTACATCGGGCACGACAATCGAGTCCGCAACCATAAACGGCGTTCAATGCAAACTGCTGGAAGTCGACAACGCAAGGAGCGCAAAGCTTTTGAAACGCGCTTCGATAGCGCTTGCGGCCGCAGTAGTCATAATTTATCTCTACGTTCTTTTCAGATATCTCAAGGTTAAAGGCGTGTTTGCGTCGCTTACCGTGCTTATCATGATGCTTTGGGATTTTCTCGTCGCGGCGGCTTTGGTTGCTCTGTTCGGTTTTGCCGGACTTCAGGTAAACACATATATTATGTCGGTGGCGGCGTTTGTGATTCTCTACTCGGCGTTTAACAATATTATGCTTTTGTCAACCTTGAGAAGCAATGAAAAAAATCTTAAGCTCGAGGGAGAAGAACTGCTTACTGTAAGCGTGGCCCAGACCTTGAAAAGGTTGTTGATTTCGGGAGTCGTAGTGGTTTTGCTTGCTTTGGCAGCAGCTATAGTGTGCGGCGGCAACGTGGCGCAGACCTGTCTTGCTTTGATAATCGGCGTTGTGGTCAACACCTTGACAGCAATATTCGCGACACCGAGACTGTGGTCGACTTTCAATAAAAAATAAAATCTGTTAAGCAGACAAACAGCCTTCCGAAAGGAAGGCTGTTTAAGCAATGTGGAAATGAAAGAAAAATATAAACGCAAATCAATAGTATGTTCTGCCGAGCTGCTGAACAAAACCTCCGCCGCCTTCGGAGTGGATTCCGATTTTGCCGGAGTTCTTGTTGAAAGAGGACTTGCAGAGGCTGCGGCGGAGAATGACGTCCGCGTCGGTTTTTTCGATCCGTTTTCAATGACGGGCATGGACAAAGCGGCAAGGCTGATAAAAAACGTCATCGCGCAAAGCGGCAAGGTTCTGATTTGCGGAGACTATGATTCGGACGGTCTGACCGCATCCTCAATTCTTAAGTTATTTTTGAACGACAACGGCGTTTATGCGGACGTTCTGATTCCTACCAGGGAGGAGGGCTACGGTGTGCACGTCAATTCCGTTTTGGAAAAATTCGGCAAAATCGCCTATGATTTGGTTGTTACGGTGGATTGCGGAATATCCGAAGCGGAGGCGGTCAAAGCTATAACCGAAAACACCGGCGTTGAAGTACTTGTCACGGACCACCACGAGCCGCCCGATATTTTGCCCGACTGCGTTTGCATAAACCCGAAGCTGGGATATCCGTTTGCGTTTCTGTGCGGAGCGGGAGTGGCTTTCAAGCTTGTGGAGGCTGTTGCCGGTTTCGACACGGCTTCCGCATACGCGGATTTGGCGGCGGTGGGCACTGTCGCCGATATGATGCCGCTGGAGTCGGAAAACAGAAGTCTTGTGCGCTTGGGCTTAAAAAATTTCAATCACAGAGGGCTCAGAAAGCTGGCTGAGCTTTCCAAATGCAGCGGCGAAATGACGACGACCGCTTTGGCGATGAAAATTTGTCCGAAAATAAATTCGGCGGGAAGAATAGGCAATCCTTATGTGGCTTTAGAGGTGCTGCTTATGCGGGAACGCGCAGAAAGCGCTTCCGTAGCCAGGCTAAACGAGTGCAATGCTCTGCGTCAGGAATTGCTTGAAAAAACAGTAGCCCAGGCAAACGAAAAGCTTTCCCGTTTGAACATTGCAGACTCAAAAATCATCGTGCTTCACGACGAGGGCTGGAAGCACGGTATTTTGGGCATAGCCGCCAATCGTTTCAAGGAGCTTTACAAAAAGCCGGTGCTCATGCTTACCGCAGACGGCGAAAATCTTGTCGGCTCGGCAAGGGGAACGGAAAACGTAAATCTGTACGAAGCCTTCGGCAAGTGTAAATCGACGCTCGTGCGATTCGGCGGTCATCGCTCGTCGGTAGGCTGCACGGTGAAAAGGGAAAAGCTCGGTCAGTTGGTTGACGAGCTTGAAAAGGGAATTGAATTTTCCGATATCGATTACGCCGTGTATTATGATTTGGAATATGACGAAAAATATCTCAGAGATGAGGATTATTCCAAGCTGGCGCTGCTTGAGCCGTGTTATCCAAACGACAAGCTTCGTTTTCATTTCAAATCCGTATGCAGACTGTCCGGTCTGTTCGGAGGCTCATATCTGAAAATGACTCTTGCCGACGGACTTGAGCTTAAGGGCTTCGGCAATTTTTCCGGATTTCTGCCCGCTTTGAAGTGCGGAGCCGAAGTGGAGGGTGTATGCAATTTGGAGTACGACTCTTATGCAAAAAAAGTGACAGGCACGCTGGTTTCGCTTTCAATATGCAATTCACTCCGACTGGACGAAGTTTATGCAGCAAATCTGATAAGAAGATTGGAATTCGAGCCGAAGAAAAAGATACATCTGGACGGCGCGTTGTTGAATTCCTTTTTGAAAAGCAAAAATGTTATGCTCGTTTTCAACGATTTTCTGGAATATGAAAATGCCTGCAAGGAGTATAATTTAGAGGAGTTTTACGTCGATATTTTCAGAAATACCACCGGCGCGCAGAAGCAGATTGTCATTTCTCCCGACGAAGACGTGAAATTTTATTCCAAGACGGTGGTCTTCGGAGATTTCGATTGTCCGCTTTCTTTTGATTATGGAGAGCGCTGTGTTTACGTTTCAAGAAAAACAGCATTGCCAAGCTATCTCGAAACCGTCGTTATCGACAGAAAAACATGTATGGATGTTTACAAAGCGTTGAAAAAATCGCCCAATTATTTCGATTTGAGAAGTCTGTTCGACAACGCCATGCTGTTCGATTTGAGTTATGTGCAGTTTTTGCTAGCGTTAAAGGTATTCGAGGAGCTTGGGTTGATTGTTTTCGACGACAGCGGAAGATATAAAATCGTGGAGAACAAAAAAGTCAATTTGGAGGATTCCGTCGTTTTCGGATTTTTCGGCGGAAATGAAAAATGAACAAGGAAGATACGACCGAAATTACGATAGAAAATCTTTTATCAAAGGTCAGATATTATTATCCCAAAGACGAGGGGATTATCAATAAGGCGTTTGAGCTTGCTTATGCCGCGCATGACGGTCAATTCAGAGCAAGCGGCAGACCTTATATCACTCACCCGACTGTGGTGGCGGACATTTTGGTTGATTTGGGACTTGACGTGCCCGCAATCTGCGCTGCGCTGCTTCACGATACCGTCGAGGACACCGACGTAACCGACGAGAAAATCAGGACGGAATTCGGCGACGAAATCGCAGACCTGGTAAAGGGCGTAACAAAGCTCGACAAGCTCCAATTCAACTCGGCTGAGGAGGAGCAGGCGGAAAATATCCGCAAAATGTTTTTCGCAATGGCAAAGGATATCCGCGTTCTGATCATCAAGCTTGCCGACCGCCTGCACAATATGCGCTCGCTTCAATATCTTTCTCCCGAAAGACAGCAGCGCATGGCGAGAGAGTCTCTGGATATTTACGCGCCTCTGGCGGGGCGTTTAGGTATTTCGCAGATAAAATGCGAGCTGGAGGATTTGTCGTTGAAGTATCTCGACAAGGAGGCGTATGACTATCTTGCCAAGAACATAGCTCTGAAAAAAGAGGAACGTCAGATTTTCGTCGACAAAATGATTGTCAAGCTCAAAGAAATTTTGAGAGAGCTGGAAATCGAAGGAGAAGTTTCCGGCAGGACAAAGCATTTTTACAGCATTTACAAAAAAATGAAAAATCAGGGCAAGACCCTGTCCGAAATTTACGATTTGACGGCGCTTCGCGTTATCGTAAAATCATTGAAGGAGTGCTACAGCGTTCTGGGCGCAATTCACGCGCAGTGGAAGCCCATTCCCGGTCGGTTCAAGGATTATATCGCGGTGCCGAAGCCCAATTTGTATCAGTCGCTGCACACTACGGTTATTACAGAAGTGGGTATGCCGTTTGAAATACAGATACGCACGGAAGAAATGCACAAGGTTGCAGAGTACGGCATAGCCGCTCACTGGAAATATAAGGAGGGCATAACAGGCGTTTCTCAGCTTGACGGCAAGCTTAACTGGATAAAAGAGGTTTTGGTCTACGAGGGAGACCTCAAGGATTCCAAAGAGTTTCTCGACCTGATACGCCGCGATATTTCCATTTCCAACGAGGTTTACTGCTTTACGCCTAAGGGAGACGTGCGCAACCTTACCGCAGGAGCAACCGCGCTGGACTTTGCTTATGCCATACACAGCGAGGTGGGGAACAAATGCGTCGGCGTCAAGGTAAATTCTAAAATCGTACCTCTGGACAAGGTACTTGAAAACGGCGACGTCGTCGAGGTGCTGATTTCCTCAAATTCAAAAGGTCCGTCGCGCGACTGGCTCAAAATCGTAAAGACTTCCGGCGCAAAAGCCAAAATTCGTCAATTTTTCAAGCGTGAGCTGCGCGACGAAAATATAAAAACGGGAAAATCCATGCTTGAACGCGAAGCCAAGCGTCACGGATTGGAGCTGAGCAAGCTGCTCACTCCCGAAGCCGTCGGCAGCATTTGCGAAAGATATCGTTTTGCCTCTTTGGACGAGGTTTATGCTGCGGTGGGCTACGGCGGCGTGTCGATAAATCAGATTATGTTCAAGCTTCTGAACATAAACAATGTTCAGATGACGACTGACGAACCCGAAATAAAATCGCGCCAGATACGAAAGGGCGGCAAGGGCAATATCGTCGAAATCAAAGGCTACGACGATTTTCTCATCAGGTTTTCGCGCTGCTGCTCTCCTGTACCCGGCGACGAAATCGTAGGCTACATCAGTCGCGGAAGT
>URVX01000042.1 GCA_900551395.1 uncultured Subdoligranulum sp.
ATATCGAATTCCGCCGTCTTGAACGGAGGCGCCAGCTTGTTTTTCACAACCTTGACCTTTGTTCTGTTGCCTACTATTTCGGCGCCTTCTTTCAAAGTATCCGCTTTTCTTACGTCCAGTCTGACGCTGGCATAAAATTTCAGCGCTTTGCCGCCCGGCGTGGTTTCGGGATTTCCGAACATAACGCCGATTTTTTCACGAAGCTGATTTATGAATATTACGCAGGCATTTTTTTTGTTTGTTATCGCGGCAAGCTTTCTCAATGCCTGCGACATAAGCCTTGCCTGAAGTCCGACATGTGAGTCACCCATGTCGCCCTCGATTTCGGCTTTGGGAGTAAGCGCTGCGACAGAGTCCACTACAATAAGGTCAACCGCGCCGCTGTCAACAAGATAATCGGCTATATCCAATGCCTGCTCCCCGTTGTCGGGCTGAGAAACATAAAGATTGTCCAAGTCGACGCCGAGATTTGCCGCATAAACCGGGTCAAGCGCGTGCTCTGCGTCAATAAAAGCCGCAATGCCTCCCTGCTTTTGAAGCTCTGCGATGATATGAAGCGAAACAGTGGTTTTTCCCGACGACTCGGGACCGTATATTTCTATAATCCTGCCTTTGGGAATTCCGCCAATTCCCAGCGCGATGTCCAAAGCCAGACAACCGGTAGGAATAACCTCGATATATCTCAAAGCCGCGCCTTCACCGTATTTCATGATGGCGCCCTTCCCGAATTGCTTTTCTATTTGCAAAATCGCCGATTCCAGCGCTTTTTTTCTGTCAGCATTTTTCTTTTCTTCAGCCATAATTAACCTCTTTTATTTTTTCAATAGTTTGTAAAGTTGAAACAACGCGTTCTTCGCCGTTTTTGTACGCACCTGACTGCGGTTGCCGTCAAAAACATACTTAAAAACGTGTATGCCGTGACTGTTGCCCAAAGAAACGTACACCAATCCTATCGGCTTGTCAATGCTTGCTCCTGTGGGTCCCGCAATACCCGTAGCCGCCACAGCATAATCGGTTTTCGCAGTATTCAATATTCCGACGGACATCTCATAAGCCACCTCGGAGCTCACTGCTCCGTAATTTGACAGAGAAATTCCGCTGACTCCGAGCCGGGAAACCTTCGCTTCATTGGAATAAGTTACCACCCCTTCAGCAAAAACCTTGCTTGCGTTCGGAACATTGACTATTTTGGACGCAATCATACCGCCCGTCAAGGACTCGGCAATGCCCAGCGTGAAGCCCGAAAGCTCCAGCAATTTTACAACCACATCCTCCAGCTCGCAATCCTCATCCGAATATATGTTTTCTTTGAATTTAATAAAAATCGATTCGATTATTTTTTCTTTTACATTTTTGGCAACGCTATGAGAAAAGCAGACGGTCAGCTTGGTATCCGACGAAAAATCCGTATCAACGAAAAATTTTACCGTGGCGAGCCTTTTGAATTCCGCAAGACTTTGAAGTATTTCATTTTTTTCAAGTCCGAAAATTCTGTAAACGAGTACTGTTGAAAATTTCTGCTTCGTCGCGAGATAAGGCATTATATAATTGTCAAGCGTACACTCAATTTCTTCGTAGTTATCCGGAACCAATATTATGTCGCCGCCAGAATACTTACCCATGCTTGCGCATTCGTACCCGCAATGCGGACTGAAGGTAGAAAAATCTTCGGGAAAAAGCAACAGCTTTTCCATTTCGAACTCGGCGGGCGCCTTCAACTTTTTTTCCTTTTCGGGCACTCGGATCAAATCGATTTGCGCTTTTTTGTCATAGAAAAGCTGTATGTCCAGAGCTTCGGCTACCGTTTCTTTGACAAAAAACGAATCTCCGATTACCAGTAAATCGACCGAGTTTGCTTGTGCTGCAATCAAACTGTCTTTAAGCTGCTTTTCGGGTGCGGGCAGATACAGCAAATCAAACTCCACTCCCGCATTTCTGAATTTTTCCTCCAGCAGCCCGCAGCTTCTGATATTGGACGTCAATACTTTCAACATTTTTTATCTTCCGATTTAAACAAATTTCTGTTCTGACAGATATATACTATTCCTGAAATAATAGTTAATATTGTCGCCAGAATGAGCAATGCGAATGCGATATAGAACCACACTTCATAAAAGACCGTCGACCAAGCGCAAAGAACCTCTTTCAATTTCAGAAGCAGCAGCATAGGCAGAGCAATATCCTGAACGATTGTCTTTATTTTTCCATATATGTTTGCCTGCATAATAAACCCCTTAGATGCGGCAATCTGTCTGAACACGCTGATAAAAAGCTCGCGTCCGATGATAACCGAAGCGCATATATCCATTATGTAATACGGAATAAATTGATTTTCCAGCACGCGTGCTCCCGTAGCCATAAACAAAGCGACTGCAACCAGAAGCTTGTCGGCAATCGGGTCGAGCAGTTTTCCAAGTTGGGTAATCTGATTTGTTTTTCTCGCAATATAACCGTCGAGAAAATCGGTAAAAGCCGCAATCAGAAATACAGCTACGGCGAGCAGCGGTCCATAATCGAAATTTATATAAAAGCATACTGCCATAACCGGAACGAGTATAATTCGCAGCAGTGACAATCTGTTGGGTAAATTCACTTTTCAACTGTCCCCCTCAAATCGTAATCCTTGAAATCTGAAATTTTAACATCGTAAAATTCTCCGACATCAAGCTCGTTTTCGGACTCGACATAAACAACTCCGTCCACGTCAGGCGTCTGAAAATAAGTGCGCCCTTTATAAATCAAAAGATTTCGTTTGACGTCAAGCTCGCAAAATTCATCAATGAGCACCTCGTAAGTTTTGCCTACATGGCGTTTATTCAAAATTTTAACAACCTTTTGCTGACATTTAGCAAGCTTCTGAAGCCTGTGTTGAGTTACCTTTTCGGATATTCTCTCTTCCATCAACGCGGCAACCGTGCCTTCTTCGGGCGAATAGGCAAAAAAGCCGACGTTTTGAAGCTTTTGTTTTTCGATAAACCTCTTAAGCGTCAAAAAGTGCTTGGTCTGCTCACCCGGAAAACCGCAAATAAAAGTGCTCCTAATCGAAATATCCGGAATTTCGTCGCGCAACGATTTGAAAAGCTCGCAAATCCCCTCAAAGGTTGACCGTCGGTTCATACTTTTCAAAATTTCGTTATGTACATGCTGCAACGGAATATCCAAATATTTAACGATTTTAGGGTTGGAGGCGATTTCCTTTATCAACGCTTCGTCGATTTGCTCCGGATAGCAGTAAAGCAGCCTTATGCGCCTTATGCCCTCCGTTTGCGAAAGATTGCGTAGCAGCTCGACCAGCTTGGGAGAATTGTATAAATCGACGCCGTATCTGGTGACGTCCTGCGCAACAAGAATAAGCTCCTTTACTCCGCTTTCAGCCAGACCTTTGGCTTCAGCAGAAATCTCCGCCATCGTCCGAGAACGAAAGCGTCCTCTAATATAAGGAATCAGACAATAGCTGCAGTAGTTGTCGCAGCCGTCGGCAATGCGCAGATACGCATAGTGCGACGGAGTGGTCAAAACTCTTTTGCCCGAAGAAATCCCGCTGCATACGTCAACCTCATAAAGCTGCCTGTCTGAGTTTAAGACGCTTTCGACGAGCACGCCCATTCTGACATAGGAGTCGACGCCGCAAAACGCATCCACCTCCGGCAGCTCGGGCAAAAGCTCCTTTCCGAATTTCTGAACGAGACACCCCGTTACTATAATTTTTTTTCCGCTCTGCTTGAGCTGCGCCGCCTCCAGAATCGCGTCTATGGATTCCTTTCGGGCTGCCTCGATAAAACCGCAGGTATTTATTATTATTACGTCAGCTTCAGACTGCTCCGAAGTCAGAGAAAATCCCTTGTCTCTTATGCTTGCCAGCATTATTTCGCTGTCTACGCGATTTTTGTCGCAGCCAAGCGAAACCACACCCACCTTAGTCATCAATCGTCACCAAATAAATTGTTGAATTCTTCCATAGTTGTAACCGATATTGAACCTTCTCTGCAGCATGGAAATCGAGGCGCTGTTTTTTTCTATACAATATTTCAATGCGTCGTAAAAATAAGGATCCGTCTCTTTGTCCTCTCCGTCAACTCCGTTCCCCTGCTTGCTGTGCGTAATTTTCTTTATCGCATTGTCGTTGTAATGAGTTTCGTTGTGCTCTTTGAGGTAAGCTACAACCTCCGTTACTTCTTCCGTCGAAATGAACGAGCCCTGCAAACGTACCGGCTCGGGCGAAGCTTCGGACATGAACAGCATATCGCCCTTGCCCAAAAGCTTCTCCGCTCCTCCCTGCGCAAGTATAGTAGACGAGTCGGTAGGCGTGGGCAGCTTTAAAGCGATACGGGTAGCGATGTTGCTCTTTATGTCGCCGGTAATTACGTTGACGGACGGTCTTTGCGTCGCAAGTATCAGATGAATTCCGGCAGCTCTTGCCTTTGCCGTAAGCTTCTTTATCTTAGCCTCCACCTCGTTTTTGTTGTACATCATAAAGTCGGCAAGCTCGTCTATGACAAGTACTATTCTGGGCAGTCTTTCGGTCAGAGCGGGATCCACAACAGCATTATAGCTTGCAATATCCCGGACGCCCGTCTCGCTGAAAATGACATACCTGCGCTCCATTTCGTCAACCATCCATTGCAGCGCTTTGAGCGCTTTTTCGTTTTCGCAGATGATTTCGTCAATCAGCAGATGCGGCAAGCCTTCATAAGTGGTAAACTCCACCTTTTTGGGGTCAATCAGGATAAAGCGAAGTTCTTCGGGAGAATATTTGTAGAGCAGGCTCACGATAATTCCGTTCAGGCATATACTTTTTCCGCTGCCTGTCGAACCGGCAATCATAAGGTGCGGCATATCGGCAAGGTCAGCCATTACCTTACGTCCGGCAATATCTATGCCCACAACAAAAGTCAAGGCTCCCTTTGCCTGCCAGAATTCATCGCTGTCGATCATAACTCTGATAGGAACCTTCACGCCCTTTGAATTGGGCACCTCTATTCCGAACAGGTTTTTGCCGGGTATGGGAGTCTGAAGACGAACTCCGCCCGAAGACGATGAAAGTCTCATTGCAATGTCCTCGTCGAGAGACTTTATTTTCCTTACGGAAATGCCGGGAGCCAATTCCAGCTCATATCGCGTAACGGTAGGTCCATTTATCACGTTTACGACCTTAGCGTCGATTTTCAGGCTGCTCAAGGTATCCTCGAGCGCTTTTGATTTTTGCGCGTTGGTTTCTTCATTCACGTCAAGCTTCATCGGTGAATCGTCGAGAATTTCTACCGGCGGCTTGTCGTAAGGAGCATAAACATAAACCTCGTTTTCTTCTTCCTTTTCGTCCTTGATGCCGATTCCTATCTGGAAGCCTTTGGATTTTGAATTGGAAACAAACGGCTTTTCGATAAACTTAACGTCCTTCCGTTCTGACTCCTCTGCTTTTTCAGACTCCAAGGGCGCTTCTTCAATGTTGAGTTCAACGGCGGAAAATTCCTGCGTGGATTCCTTGCCCGGGGCGACAGACTCCCGCTCCGAGGTTTTCAAAAGCTCAGAATCTGCTGCGTCGAATACTTCATCCGCTTCAGTCTTCCCGGAAGAAATAAAGTCAAATTCGGTAGTTTTATCCTTTTGTTCCACAACGCGGATATCGTTTGTTTCGTCCTTCGGAGGTATTGCAGGCTCGAATCTGTCGGCAGACACCTCCATAAAAACGTATTCTTCTTTGGTTTCCGATTTTGCAGGCTCTAACGTAGCCTCCTGCGCTTCAACCGCGCTTTCAGCCTTGTCCTTGCCGTAAACGCCCTCTCTTATCTGCCTGCTCACCTCGTCACCGTTGATAATAGGAGCCTTATTTTTGCCCAAGCCGTCGGATTTAAGGGAACGCAAATCCTTAGCAAGGCTTTCCTTGCGCTGGCGGCTGAGCTTTTCTTCTTCCCTTACGGTTTCGGCAAAAAAAGCATTGTTATCGTTTCTATGGGGCAACGCGTCGCTATCATGAATGATTTTCGGCGGCGCCGACTGACCTGTGCCGCCGTAAGCTATCGGCGCGGTATCGAATCTGTTGTGATGCGTCTGTTCGTTTACCGGCGAAAAAGCATCCTTTTCTCTCAGCAAATCCAAATCTCCGAAAAGCTGTTTTCTTGCCAGCTCCCTAGAATCCGGTACGCGGGTTTTGACGGCAGGCACGCTGAAAAATTCGGCTTTTTCAGTTTCGGAGCTGTCGAAGGCAAGTCTTTGCGCCAGCTCCTCCTTTGTGGGAATTTCTATTTCCACGCTGTCAGAGGTTTTTTCTGCCGCGCGTTCATCCTTTGCACGCTTGAAGAAGAAATCCATAGCGATAACGATAGTGGCAATGAGCGCAAGAGTCAGAAATATATAAGTGCCCCAGCCCTTTATATAACTGTAAAGCGGATAAATGAAAATTCCTCCGAAAGCGCCGCCCATAGTCACGAGATTGTCCCTGTAAAAATAGCATGCGCTAAGATATTCCTTGAAGCTGTGACCGCTTACCAAGGAGGACGACGTCATGGCATGGACAAGTAGAATTATTATAAAATACATCACCGCAAAATTGACGATATAACGCGGTTTTACATTGACGGATTTGTTTAAAATGAAGAAAATCCCCAGCAGCAGCGCAGCCAAAAAAATGCCGTACGCAGAAATTCCGAAGCAGCCTATAAGCGCTCCGGAAATAGCGGGAACCAACCCCGTAACCATAAAAATAAGCAACAGGGCAGCAACGGAGGTAATACAAATACCTGCGATTTGTTTGGGGTTCAGCTTTTGTTTTTTCATCTTATCAGTCACTTAAAATCAACTCCCCTTGACGTACTATTAAATTATACAATAATAATCCGTATTAAGCAAGGCAAATATTTTAAAAAAACCGAAAAAAGTTTTCCTCTTATTCGATGAAATTTTCCACGCATCTGAAATCGTCTGTTTTTTGCCCTACGTAAACCGCCGAGCAAACGGAAAAGTCGAAGCATTTTCTTGACGCTTCGAGCACCTGCTCGGGCGTAATTGCTTCAATCCTTTTAAGACGCTTTTTCAAATCGTAAACCTCGCCCGTTTTAAGAAAATAGTTTGCGTAAGCGGACATAATTCCCAACGGATTTTCCTGTCCCATAACGAGATTTCCTTTGAGCTGCTCCTTGCCTTTGTTAAACTCGGCTTCCTTGTATCCGTCTTCGGTGAAGCGTTTTATCTCGCTTTTCATCAACTCGACGAGCTTGGATGTGTTTTTCGGCGTGGTTGCTGCGTAAACCTCCATATAGCCGTTGTTTTTGTATGCAGAGGGATACGTGTAGACAGTATAAGCCAATCCGTTTTTTTCTCTGATTGTCTGAAACAGGCGGCTGGACATGCCTCCGCCAAGCATAAACGACGCTATGCCCAATGCGTAATATTTGTCGCTGGCAAATTCCGCACCAGGAAAAGCCACCGCGATGTGAGCTTGCTCCACTTCCTTGAACGCGTATTTAAATTGCCTGTCCGTGACTGCGGGCACAAGCGAAAGCACCGGTTCGGAGCGCTTTTTGTTAAACCTTTTTTCAAAATATTTTTCGGTCAAAGCGCATGCGCTTTCAAAGTCCACGTCACTGGTCAATGCTATACACATATTGGACGGGACGTAACATCTGTTTTTGTAGCTCAAAAGACTTTCGCGCGGTGCTTTTTTTATATTTTGCGGTTTTCCGGTTATCGTCATGCCCAGCGCGTGATTTCCGTAAAACGCCTCCGCCAGCAAATCATGGCAAACGCTGTCCGGCATGTCCTCGTCCATAAGAATTTCTTCGATAACAACCTTTTTTTCTCTCTCTATTTCTTCGGAATCGAACTGAGCGTCGAAAAACATGTCGGAAAGCAGCTCCATGCTTTTTTCGGTGTGCTCGGACATTGTTCTGGTATAAAAGCAAGTGACGTCTTTTGAGGTATAAGCGTTAAGCTGTCCCCCGACATTGTCGATTTCTTCGGAAATCTCCAACGCGCTCCTCTTTTTCGTCCCCTTGAACAAAAGATGCTCGATAAAATGGGAATACCCGTTTGTCGCAGTGTTTTCCATGCTGCTGCCGACACC
>URVX01000043.1 GCA_900551395.1 uncultured Subdoligranulum sp.
GGAGTTGTTCATCCACGCCTTGATGACCTCCATATCCACCTTGTTGGAGGCATAGCGCGCCAGCTCGTTGAGCAGGCGGTCTTTCTTCACCTCAATGCCTGCGGCCTTCTGTACGTCGGTATCCACCGCACCAATCCAATGGCGGGTATCGCCCATCACGGCGTTCTGCTCGCAAACGATGAAATCCACGCCTGCGTCGGCAGCGGTCGCCGCGGCCATCATGCCGCCGTTGCCCGCGCCGACAATCAGCAGCTTTTTTCCGTCGACGCAAATCCCCCTTTTTTCAAGGGACATCATCACGCCGTCGCCGTCCGTAGACGCGGGAAAAAATCTTCCGCATTTGACGGACACGGCATTGCAGGAAAAACCGTCCGCCGTCAGCATACGCTTGAAGGGCATGGTGACGTTGAAGCCGTCCGCATTTTTTTTCAGATACTCAACCGTTTCGGCAAACCGCGCCTCGTCCGTTTGAAACAGCCCATAGCTGCACGGCGTCGAAAAATACTTCGAAAACATCGAAAACAGCACGGGCGACCTGCTTGCGGCAATATCCGAGCCGAGCAAACCGAAACGAAATTTTTCCACGCCGAGAATTTTAAGAAAATCGGGACAGGAGACGTCGGCGAAATCGAAATCCGTTTCGACTCCGTCTTTTGCATGCAGTCCCGCTATCGCCGCAGCAAATTGCAGACGGTGGTCGCCCAGAGTGTCAACTTTTCCTCCGGAAATAAACCCCGCGCCGTCAATTTCCAGCCTGTCGCCGCCGCAATCGACCGACCTCGAGCCGAGCTTTTCAGCCAAAATACGCAACCCCAAAAGTCTGTCGCTCTCCTTTTTGCATAGCTCCGAAACGCCCTCGAACACGCTTTTGCCTTTGACCGTAAGCGCCAGAACCGCAAGCGCGGGTATTTCGTCGAGCAACAGCGCAGCCCGCTCCGGAGGGCAAAAGAAAGGCTTTAACGCGCTTTTCTTGACGACAATGTCGCCTTGAAGCTCGCCGCAGACGCGTTTTACGTTCTGCGTCGTGATGTCCGCGCCGCTTTCCTTAAGCAGCGAAAGATACTCCGTTCGCGTCGGATTCAATCCTACTCCGTGTAAAACTACGCCCTCTCCCATAAGACCGTGCGCCACGAAAAAAGCCGCGGCGGAAGCGTCGTTGGGTAATTTAATTCTGCCCGAAGAAATACTGCTTTTGTCGAGAGTGATTTGCTTTCCGTCCGTCGTCAGCCGCGCGCCCAAGCAGCTCAGCATAATTTCCGTGTGGTCGCGCGATTTTATTTCTTCGATTATTTTAATCCTTTTTCCCGACGTGAGAGCCGCAAACAACAGCGCGCTTTTCACCTGCGCCGACGTCGTTTCAAAGACAAATTCCCCGTCGTTGTCCTCTGCGCTTTTTTTGCCGCACGTCTCAAACAGCGCGCCCTCTTTTTTGTCTATCCCAAGTCCCATTCGGCGCAGCGGCAGGATAACCCTGTCCATGGGACGTCTGCTTAAAGACTCGTCTCCACTAAAAACAGCTCGGACGCCCAGTCCCGCGGCAACGCCCGCAAGCAATCTTGCGGTTGTCCCGCTGTTGCCGCAAAACAGCGACAACGGTTCTTTTGCCGCAGGAATATTTTTCATCGGATACACGGTGACTGACGTGCCGCGAAATTCAAAGCGTGCTCCCATTTTTTGCAGGCAGTCCGCCGTTGCCAGCGTGTCGCGGCAAATGCAGGCGTTTTCTATTTCCGTTTTGCCGTCGGCAAGCGCACCGCAGATAAAAGCGCGGTGGGTTATCGACTTGTCGCCGAAATTCAAATGCTCATTGAAACGGTACTTAACCTTTTTAAACAACATCTTTCAACAGCTCTGTCAATTCCACTTCCGTTAAAAATATTTCCCGCACGCCGAAGCGTCCGTCGGGAAGAACAAGGGAAATTTTTCGCGATATATTTTTTTTGTCGGACAGGCAAAGCTCAACCGTCCTTATGACATCTATGTCACGAACAATTTGAAAATTTTTTTTCAGCAAATCACTCTGTTTTTGCCAAAATTTCCGTGCGCATATTCCGAGTCTAAAAGCCAACGCCGTTTCGTAAAACAGTCCGTTTGCAACAGCCGCTCCGTGAGAAAGCCCGTAAATTGCTTCAAAGGCATGCCCCAAGGTGTGACCGAGATTGAGCTTACGTCTCAAAAGCAGGTCATTCGGATCAATCGAAGCAGTCCTTTGCTTGAAACGTGCACACTGCCTGACAAGCGTCTTTAAGTCGGCGTTTTCGTCAATCAGGCGGCTGATTTTTTCGTCCAGGCAGGCGTATTTAAACAGCTCTCCCTTTCCCTCGTCAATCAGGTTTTCAGGCATCGTGTCCAGCAAAGACAAATCCACCAAGGTCAGCTCTGCGGGATAAATCGTACCTACGACGTTTTTGACTCCGGAAAAGTTCACGGCGGTTTTGCCTCCGACAGAGCTGTCAAGCATTGCAAGCAGAGTTGTGGGCACGTGCGCCAGCCGCACTCCGCGACAGAACACCGACGCAGCAAAGCCAGCCGCGTCTCCCACCGCCCCGCCGCCGACCGCTACGACAAGCGTATCCTTTCCGCAGCCGCGTGCAGACAAAAAATTAAGAAATCTCATGATTTCCTCAAAGCTTTTGGCTTTTTCGCCGTCGGCAAAGCAAAACACGTTTTCGCCGTCAAGCCCAAGCAAGGCGGCAACGGCAGCGTCTGTTGCGAACACCGTGTTTTCGCCGTCGAAAAAAGACCTGTCGAAGCTGCCGAAGCTTAAGCGGTTTTCTTCGAGAATACAGTCGAGCATTTCCAGCGCAAGCAGATTTTCGGCGATTATGCCTATGCTTTCGACCACGCACACGTCGGCGCGTTCAAAATGGGCGCCAACGGTTTTTCGCGTGACTATGTCTATGGTTTCAATCGGCTTTCTGCGCGTGGGCACCGGCTTAACCGTCAAAGCGACGCTCAAATCTTTTCCGTTTGTCACTCCGCCCACTATTCCTCCGCAGCGGTTTGTTGCGTAAACAACTTTGTCCCCGTCAAGCGCCAGCTCGTCCGGCTCGAAATGCTCGCCGTCGCCGAAGCAAACGCCCTTGACAGACGGAATAGAAGCTAGCCTCGCGGCGATTTTACCCGACAGCCTACTTTCTAAACTTTTGAAATCTCCAAGTCCCGCAGGCAATCCTCTGCAAATGACGCGAACGCTTCCGCCTAGTGTCTCGCCCTTTGCGCGTGCAGACAGAATTTCCTCCTCCATGCGAAGCGCGGCAGATGAATCGGGACAACGCACGCTTAGCGAATACATTTCTTTAAGCGCGTCTTCGTCAAGCTCTCCTACCTCTGCTGCTGTGCCGCCGATTTTTTCCGCATAGGAAAAAAACGATATGCCTTGCTTTTGCAAAATTTGCCTGCAGACAGCCCCCGCAACGGTATAAACAACCGTGTTTCGCGCGCTTGCCTCTTCGCATACGGAACGGGCGTTCTCCAGCCCCAATTTTGTACAGCCGACCAAATCGGCGTGACCGCTTCTCAAAGCGGTTATGGCGGGAAGCTCAACGTCTGCGCCCGCAGACGCGGAATTGGGCACAAAAAATCTGAGTACGCCGCCGTCTGTCACACCGTTGTCCAACCCGCTCAGGAAAACAACCTCGTCCTTTTCCGCAAGCTGTCTTTGGCTTCTGCCCGCGCCGGCGCGGCGACGCGCCAATTCTTTCTTTATCTCCGCGACGGAAATTTCGCAGCCGCGCGGCAAGCCGACAAGAGCGGCAGAATATCCTGCCCCGTGCGAAGCGCCGTCAAAACTCAGCTTCAGCATGCTTTCAAGCGCAGACGCGCCTGCTTAAGCTCCATAAACACCGCCTTAAGCAGCTCCCCGTTTCGGGCTGCCGACGCGGAGGTTTTCGCATTGTCCACCAAATCGGCGACGAAATCGAAAGAAATATTGCCGCTTGCGTCCACCTTCATTCTCAGATTGCCGTCGAATTTGTCGGAGCTGTAAGGATATTCGCCCGCGCCCGTAGAATATTTTCTGTACGTGCAAAACACCTGCGTATCCTTTGCAGCCAGCTTTTCAAGAGTTTCCGGTCTGGGGTGACCGTAAGTGTTTTCGCCGCAGGAAATCATTGCGTACTCGGGCTTGAGCATATCAAGCAGCTCCTGCTTGGTTGACTCTCTGCCTCCGTGATGAGCAACCTTCAAGACATCCACGTCGCCGTCAAAGCCGTTGTCGAACAACCCGGCGTTGACGTTTTGAATAAAGTTGTCCTCCGCCTCCTCGTCGCTGTCGCCCGTAAGCAGAATTTTGCGCCCGTTGAACTCTAAGAGCATCATGGGCGACACGTTGTTTTTCTGCTTTGCAGTGCTTATTTTCTTATACATTTCAACCGACGGATTGTAAAAATAAAAAATATAGCCCGCTTCGTCTCCGCCTATCGTCATGCCCTCGAGGTTGTAATAAACGTTTTCCAGCGACTCCTCGTTGTACACCGCGTTCATAAAATCGGAATACGCCTGAGTTGTGACCGTATCCACCGTATAATTCATTTCCAGTGCATAAGCCTTGAGCGGGTCGTCGGAAAAATATTTGCTGTCCGCGACCACCATTGGACGATAAACGTTTTTTACGTCGATGTCTTTGTGGGCAATGACGTTGTCAAGACTGCCGCAGTGGTCGGCGTCGGTATGCGTAAGCATAACGTAATCCAACGTAATTTTGCCGTTTGAGTCCTTGAGGTCGGTGTAGTTGAACAGATAATTTATTATATGGTCGGCAATCTTGCTGTCCTTGTCGCCGCCGTCGATAAGCATGTTCTTTCCGTCGGGCAGCTGCAAAAGTATGCTGTCCCCCTGATGCACGTCTATCATGTGCACGATAAGCTCGCCGTCGACAGTGGCAACGACTTTCTTTACGGCGTTTTTATAATATTTGAAGCCGTAGGAATCGCCCCACTCGAAATTGAAAGGCTTTATGTCGTAATAATAAAGGGCGCCGCAGGCGATGACCGCAAGCACCAGTATGACGGCGACCACGGTTATTATTTTCTTTGTCTTTTTGGATTTTCCCCTGACTGCCGCTGCCGCGACCGCCGCGCCTGCCGCCGCAGCCCCCACCGCAAATCTCGAAAGCTGCTTTTTCTGCTCCGATTTGCTTTTTGCCACCCGCGCGGTATTGGTATTTTTGTCGTTTTTCTTTTCAGCCATAAAAAATCTCCCGATTTGTCTATTTTGCGCCCAGCATTAGCTTAATGACCGGCATCTGCTCCATTGCCGCCCGATATCCTTCCTCTATCATTTCGTCCACGCCCTCCAGCTTGGTGGACTTGAATTTTTTCAGGTCGGGCTCGATCATGACGTCGGTGTTCATAATTCCCTTGTAAGCGGTGCTTTTCATCGCTATGTTGAACGTCGCCCAAAACACGTTGAGCAGACACTTGGAGGACGTGCCCTCGCCCCTCGTTGAGTTCAAGTCGACAGCCACGACATAATCGGCGCCCATACGCCGCACGATGTCGGATGGTATCGTGTTGAGCAGACCGCCGTCCACATAATGCTCACCGTCGATGTCCACGCCGGAAAAAATCACCGGCACCGAGCAGCTGGCGCTTATCGCCTTGGCAAGATTGCCGCGCTCGAAAATCCTTTCCTCGCCCGTCGCGAGATTGACGGCGTTGCAGGCAAAAGGAATTTTCAGCTCGTTGAAATTTTTGCCGTCAAGCAGCCTGTAAGCCAGCTTTTCTATATTGCGGGACTCGGACGGAAAAAATATGGAACGGCTGTTCCTTATGTCCTTCTCCTTAACCGCACGGCAGAAAGACGCCATGTCCTCCCACGACGTGCCCGCGCAGTAAGCCGCTCCCACAATGCTGCCCACGCTTGTGCCCGCCACGAAATCGAAATCCAGCCCGGCTTCCTCAAAGGCTCTGACCACTCCTATATGAGCGATTCCCTTTGCGCCGCCGCCGCTTAAGGCAAGTCCCACCTTGTATCTGTGCTTGAGCTTTGGTCTCGCTCTCTCGGGCGTCTCCTCTTTTTTTCTGCCCCAAAACCTCATAAATTTTCTCCTGAATTTTTATTATACAGCAATGCCGCGCGAAAATCAATCATGCTCGGGTTTTTGGTCGCAAAAAAGTTGAATTGCGGAAAAATTTTTGATATTATTTACTTATGGAACTGCAAACTCTGCTTGCGCCCTTCAGACGCGCCGTAAACCAATTTTCTTTAATCGAGGACGGAGACAAAATCGCCGTCGGCGTGTCGGGAGGAAAGGACAGCCTGACTCTGCTCGCTTTGCTCAGCGCCTATCGGAGATTTTCGCCGCAGCGTTTCGAGCTGATGGCGGTGACAATCGATATGGGCTTTAAGGAGGACGCATATGCCCCGATACGCGACTATTGCGCGCAAATAAACGTCGATTACGTTGTGGAAAAAACCGACATCGCGCAGATTTTGTTCGATATCCGAAAGGAATCCAATCCGTGCAGTCTGTGCTCCAAAATGCGGCGCGGCGCGCTCAACGGAGTTTTGTCCCAAAAAGGCTTCGGAAAGCTGGCGCTCGGGCACCACTCCGACGACGTAATCGAAACCTTTTTGCTTTCCATGTGCTTTGAGGGCAGACTGAGCACCTTTTCGCCCAAATCCTTCATGAGCCGCTCGGGAATTGCCGTCATCAGACGTATGGTTTTCATCGACGAAAGGGATATTTCCGCCTTTGCAAAAAATCTGCCCGTAGTTCACAATCCCTGCCCTGCGGACAAACACACGCAAAGAGAATATATGAAATCTCTTTTAAAAAAGCTTCAGTCTGACATTCCGTTTGCCAAAGACAGGATAACCTCCGCAGTCATGCACCCGGAAAGGTACAATTTGTGGGACAAAATCGAAGAAAAGTATCTCGACGACAAAAACAGCGGGGAGTCCGTATGACGGACTCCCCTTTTTTCAAAGCGTGTTTTCCGATTTGTATTTCTCGCGCGTCGCCGTTCCGCCTCTTATGTGACGCTCGTTGAGATTGACGTCCAGCACGGCTTTTACCTTTTTTCGCAAATCAGAGTCTATTCTTTCAAGACGCTCGGTCAAATCCTTGTGCACCGTCGATTTTGACACATCGAACCTGACGGCGCAGGCGCGTACCGTCGCATTGTTTGCAATTACATACGCCGCCGACTGCAAAACCCTTTCGACAATATAATCCTTCATACACTTCAACCCGTCCTTAAGTAATAAAAGTTTATTGCTTTTCTCTCTCGGAAATGACAAATTATTTCTTTTTTTGCGTATCAAGACCGATTTTCGGGTGCATAATTTTTGTCGGAGGTTTAAACCATGAAATTAAAGGAATCTACAACTTTCGTAAACCTTGCGCGCGCTTTTGCGGGAGAGTGTCAGGACGGCGCAAGATATCAGTTTCTCAAGGAAAAGGCGGAAAAGGAAGGGCTTTCCTACGTAGGTCAGATATGCACCGAGCACGCGACAAACGAAATGAAGCACGCAAAGGTTTTCTATGACTTTATCACCGTCAACGGAACGGAAAGAGTTCCCAACATAGAATTCACGGCGGGCTACCCTTTCAAGGCGGGCACCCTCAGCGAAGAAATAAAAGCCTTTGCGCAGGACGAGCTAAATCAGGCAACAACTCTGTATCCCGATTTCGCGCAGGTGGCAAAGGACGAGGGCTTTTTCGAGATAGCCAAAGAGTTCGAGCTTATAGCCGAAGTGGAACGCTCCCACTATCTCGTGCTCGAGCAGCTCTTTGCAAAGCTGGAAAAGGACAAGCTTTACAACAGCGAAAAGGCTATCCAGTGGAAATGCACCGAAGGCGGTCACGAGGACACGCGTGAGGCGGCGTGGACGGAATGCCGGCTGTGCCACAGCACCCAGGGCGAAGTGAAAATCCCCCTCGAATTTTAACAAAACCAAAACGGCGCTTTTTTGTTTTCCATATTTGATTCCTCTTACCGCCCGCATTCAGAGCAGGAGCATCGCGTCGCCGAACGAAA
>URVX01000044.1 GCA_900551395.1 uncultured Subdoligranulum sp.
GGAGAGCTTTGGCAGAAAATTCTTGCGCGCGACGCAGATTTCAAATCGCTGGAAATAGGCAGACCGTTGAGAGCGGGCGGAAGATTGTGCGGTATATGCTTTGAAGCGGAAAAGGAGATTGTTCTGACAAATCTCCTGTTTACATGAAACAATGAACAAAACCTTGAAAACGATAGTTTATGCGGCGGCAGTCATACTCGTGCTCGTGGTCACTTTGTGCGTCAAAGCCTTTGTTTTCGGCAATTTTACCGTCAAAGGCGACAGCATGAAGGATACTCTTTTTGACGGAGACGTTGTGTGGGCGGCTAAGCTTGCCGTACCGACCTACGGCGACATAATTCTCATCGAGGACGGCGACACCAACCTCGTCAAGCGAGCCGTCGGCTTTGCCGGAGACAAGCTGTGGATGGAGCGCGACTTCGGTCAGACGGGCAGCAAATGGTATCTTTGCCGCAAAAAGAGCGGCTCGGACGTTGTGGAACGTCTTGTCGAAGAAAAGTACAAAGATGCGGTTATGCCGCATTTTGATTTGGAGATAAACACGTGTCATCCGTTGACAAACAACGCGGGAGAGGGGGCTTTCGACGAGCAGTCGGCTTTTGTTGTGCCGGAGGACTGCGTTTATGCGCTGGGCGACAATAGGAATATCAGCAGCGACAGCCGTTCCAGAGGCGCTTTCCCTTTGGACGACGTAATAGGAGTGGTCAAGGCGAAAGGAATGACGCTGGTTTATGCGCTTATCGCGGCGATAGCCGTTGTGCTTGTTGTTTTTCTCATTGTCGACGCAGCAAAATCCAGGAAAGCGGAGGCGGCAGGGCAAAAGCAGGCGGCTGAGGCGACTGAGTCTGCTGACGCCTTTAAAGACGGAGGCTCGCCAGATGGCGGGGCGGTCGCGCCCGACCAATCGAGTGCGGAGGACGAAAACGGACTTCAGTCCCCGAAAAACGAATAATAACGGACAAAGAGAGGAACAATGCGGCTCAAAAGCATATCCGTAACCAATTTCAGAAATTTGTCCCCCGCGAAAATTATTCCGAGCGGAGGTCTGAATCTGATTTTAGGCGACAACGCGCAGGGCAAAACCAACCTGCTCGAAAGCGTTTGTCTTTGCTGTCTGGGGAAAAGCCCGCGCACCGACAAGGATCGCGAAATGATAAATTACGACGCGGATTTCGCGCGCGTCGTCACTGAGTTCGAGTCGCGTTACGGCAGCGCGGACATTGCGGTGGTGCTTTCAAAAAAACGCAAAAAAGCCGTTGCCGTAAACAGCGTTCCCATTTTGAAAATCGGGGAGCTTCTCGGATATCTGAACGCCGTGTATTTTTCACCCGACGAAATCCGCGTTATTCGTATGTCTCCTGCAGACAGACGCAGATTTCTGGACGTGGATTTGTGTCAGGCGGACAAAAGCTATTATTACGCGCTGGTCAAGTACAACAAAATTTTGAATCAACGCAACAATCTGATAAAAAAAAGCAGAGACGTGAACTCGCTTAAGGAAATGCTGTTTGTCTGGGACGCGCAGCTCGCAAAAGAGTGCGCGCGCATAGTTTCCAAGCGCATGCGCTTTTGCGACAGACTTAAGGCTCTTGCCGCCGACGCGCACGACAGACTGACCGACGGAAAGGAAAAACTGGAAATTTCTTACGTCACGCAGATTTCCGGCGAAAACGCCGAGCAGAGAGAAAAAAATATGCTGGAGCTTCTCGGTGCGGGTGTGCAAAAGGATTTCGAGCTGGGTTATACCACGTCGGGCTGCCAGCGCGACGACCTCAAGTTTTGCGTAAACGGAGTTGATATACGCAGCTTCGGCTCTCAGGGACAGCAGCGCACGGCGGCGCTTTCGCTCAAGCTTGCCGAGCTGGAGATTTTCAAGGAGCTTACGGGAGACTATCCCGTGCTGCTGCTCGACGACGTTTTGAGCGAGCTTGACCTGTCCAGGCAGAAGCGCCTGCTCGACTTCTGCGACAGGGTGCAGATTATTCTCACCGCGACGCATCTGGACGAGGAGCTGCGGCGTGGGAGGGAATACGCCGAGTTTCGTCTGAAAAACGGCGTCGTCACGCGCGTCTGAGCGCAAAAAACAAAAAATTCTCTCAACGGGGCTGTCCAACCGAGCAGTCCTGTTTTTATTTTTCCAAGCGCAAAGGATAGTCGAAGCCTTCGACGCACAAGGTTGAGAATTGACAACCGATTGCGAATAGAGCTTGAAATGAACTCTTTTTTGAGGCTTGCGTCCGGTTGGAGTAGCCCGACGCTGCGTCACTCCCGACAAAATACTTTCGGAAACAAATCTTTATCTCGAGCTTTCGGCGCGGCAGGACGGGTGATTTCGGTGCAGTGCGCTTAATCGAAGAAACGGCGGTTTTTTAAAATCAAATAACCCTGCTTTTGAGCAGGGGCGGGTTTTAAGCGTCAGTACGACACGCTTTTGCTCATTGGCGGTCAAACAGGGCGGGCGCCGACATGTTGCCGTGACCGAAATTCAGCTTTGAGAAGCTTTTTGTTTTAATGACAGCTTGAATTTTTCCAGCAGTCCTTTGCGTTTTTCGTCGTTTTCTATTGCCGCAAGCAGCTCCTTGCGGGTTTTTTCTTCCAACAGCTCCGGTTTGTTGAAGAAAAACCAATTCAACGCGTCGATAATGGATTCGCTTGCGGGTCTTGCGGAAAAAGCGAGGTCGATTACTGCTTTCTGATTGCTGAAGCTGTGGTTGCTCGTGATGGTGTAAAGCGAGTATTTCGTAAACAGCGGCTTTAAGCCGCGCACTCTGTAGTATGCTTCGGCAATCGATGAAAAAATCTTTACGAAGCCCGTTGCCAGCATGGGAACAAAGCCCGTGCGTTTCAGGTAGCCGTTGACGATTTTGAAAATTTCGTCAATGGTGACTTCATTTCCGCTGAGGATATAGCCCTCTCCCGATTTGCCCTTTTCAGCCGCTGCGGCAACGCCCTGAGCCACGTCTCTTACGTCTACGAAATTGTAGCCGCCCGTGACGCGCGTGCGGATTTTGCGGTTGGCAATGTCCAGCACGAGCTGACCGAGACTTGAAATTTTGTCGTCCGACGGACCTATTATGCCTGCGGGGAAAAGTACAACTGCGTCAAGTCCCTCTTTGCATTTTTCAAATACGTACTTGGTCGCTATGGTTTTGCTTTTTGCATAGTCGCCCACCACCTTGTCCGGGTTCAGCCGGTACGGCTCGCTCATCACTCTGCCCTTTTTCGCGGGAGGTATGACGTGCACGGAGCTGGTGTAAACCAATTTCGCGCCCTTTGCAAGACATGCGTCCGCCACGTTTTTGGTGCCGTTGACGTTTACCTCAAAAACCTTGTCCTTGTTGTCGGTTGTTATGTCGATTATTCCTGCGAGGTGAAAAAACACGCAGTCCTTTTCTACCTGCGAAAAGACGAATTCCCTGTCGGTAACGTCGCCGAAAACAACCTCGACGCCGTCTTTGGCAATTCTTTCGGTATTTTCGCCGTTCAAAGCGATTGCCTTGACCGTTTTTCCTTCGGAAAGGAGATGTTTAATCAAATTTAGACCCAAATGCCCCGTGCATCCGCTTACTATATATTTCATCCCTTATCACCTCCGTATAATTATTCCGTAAATTCTCGAAAAATTTGTTTATAAAGCCGAAAAACAAATGTGAGCTTGAATTTTATAAAACTGCGCTGTATAATATTTATACTCATTTAAATCACTTTTTTCCAATGCTGTCAAGCGGTTTCACCGAAATTTCCTTTTTGAACAAGGTTTTTTTTTGACTGCGAAATTATTGCCCGCTCACAGCCGTATTAAACGCCGAAAGAGTTGACAAACGGCGAGTTTGCAGGTAAATTTTTAACGTATGAAAAAACAGCTCGGGCAAAATTTTATTTTCGACTCCAATCTGCTTGCGGCAATAGCCGCCGACGCGGAAATCGACGGACAGTGCGTCGTTGAAATCGGCATGGGCGCAGGGACGCTCACCGAACAGCTTGCACTGCGCGCCGAAAAAGTAATCGGGTTTGAAATTGACACAGACTTAAAGCCCCGTATAGAAAGCCGTCTTTCTCGCTTTTCCAATGTTTCGGCGCGATACTGCGATTTTATGAAATGCGATTTGAGCGAGCTTGAAAGCGAGCTGCCCGACGGCTACAAGGTGGTTGCCAATCTGCCTTACTACATAACCACGCCTATAGTCTGCCGCTTCCTCGATGAAGCGGAAAAGGTGGGCGCAATGACCATTATGGTTCAGGAGGAGGTTGCGGAGAGGTTCTGCGCTCAGCCGGACACTAAGGAATACGGAGCGATAACCGTTGCGCTCAAAACCGCCGCCGAAGTAAAAATCGTGAGGCGCGTGGGCAGACAAATGTTCGTGCCTTCGCCAAACGTGGACAGCGCGGTTGTAAGCATTGTTTTCGACGACGGCAAGAAAAGAGAAAATGTGCCCCGCGAGAAGCTTCGCCGAGTCGTGAAAGCCGCGTTTGCCATGCGCCGCAAAACGCTTGCAAACAATTTGTGCGCTTGCCTTTCCGCAGACAAGCAAGCCGTGACGGAGCTGTTGAAAGGGATGGGCTTTCCAGCAGACGTGCGCGGGGAAAGCCTGTCCCCGGAGAGCTTTGTGCTCCTTGCGGCAAGGCTGAGCGAGCTTGGGCTGGTTTAAGGAGCTAAAATTCAACTTTTTCATATATATATCCTCGAAAACAACGTCCTATCAAACAAAGGAGTTAAATTAAAAAAGTGAATGAAACCGAAAAAGAAACAAGAGTGGTGGTTGCGACCAGAACAAGCGGCGTTTTAGATCTTGTGAGCGGGCTCGCGCTTGTTGCCGCAGCCGTAGCGGCCGCCGTTTATTCGGCGCTTAAGGAAAACTGGATAGTGCTGGCGGTGGACATCGTGCTTGCCGCTTTCGGCATATTTGAGACGGCGCTTTATTTTGCGGTTAAAAGGCGCCCCAAAGAATTGGTGGTTGTGTGCGGCGAGGAAATTTTATATTATGATTCCCGCTTAAGGCGCATGGAGACCGCGCCTTTAAAGAGCCTGCGTGCGGCAGACGTCTGCGCGGACGGCTCGAAACGCGGACGAAAAGCCGTGCTGACGCTTTATTTCGAGCGGGAAAAGGTGGAAATAAACTATGTCAAGGATGCTGCGCAGGCGGCTGCTCTGTTGAGAAACAGCATTTGCGCGGCGTCGGTCAAGGAAACGGGAGAATAAAAATGAACGAAAAAATTTTTGAAAGAAAGGATACCTACGTTTATTTTGTCGACGGCAAGCCCTACGTCAATCTGAGCAATCGCTGCACCAACAACTGCGATTTTTGCATAAGGCACAACCGCGAGGGGCTGGAGGGCGCGACGCTCTGGCTCGAGCACGAGCCATCTGCGGAGGAAGTGATTGCGCAGCTTCCGCAGGACATAGAAAAATATTCCGAAACGACCTTCTGCGGCTTCGGAGAGCCTACCTTCAACACGGAGGCGCTGCTCGGCGCAGGGCGTTTTCTGCGCGGCAGGGGAGTGCGCGTGCGGCTCAACACCAACGGACACGGCAACGCGATAAACGGAAGGGATATCACCGCCGAGCTTAAGGACGCGGTGGACGTTGTCAGCGTCAGCTTGAACGAGAGCAATTCGCGCGATTATCAGCGTATATGCCAGTGTGATTTGGGGGAAAAGGGTTTTGACGAAATGCTTGATTTCGCGGCAAAATGCAAGGCGCAGGGGATTGAGGTGATTTTCAGCGTTGTGGACACGATAGGAGCGGCTTCGGTTGAAAAATGCCGCCGCATAGCGGACAGTCTGCGAATACCTCTGCGAGTGCGCTCTTACATACCCGAGCCTTAAAAAAGCTTGAAAGGGCAATAATTAAAAGAACAATTCACATGAGAGGATAAACGAATGGATTGGCAAAAACTCTGGAACGATATCAAAACCTTTTTCACCGACAACTGGCTAAACCTGATTTGGTTTGTGCTGGCTCTTGTTTTGGGATTGATATTAATAAAAATCATCTGCGGCTTGCTTTCAAAGGGGCTGGCGCGAAAGATGGATCACATAGTGAGCAATTTTATTGTGGTGATTGTCAAGTTTTGTCTGAGCATGGTGCTTGTCTTTGTGCTTGCGGGCATCATGCACATAAACACAACGGGGCTAGTCGCCGTGATAAGCGCCGCCGGACTTACGCTGTCGCTGTCCCTTCAGGACAGCCTGAGCAACGTCGCCAGCGGCATGCTGATTGTGTCGCAAAAGCCCTTTAAGGAAAAGGATTATGTCGAAATTGACGGCGTCGGCGGTCAGATTACGCGAATAGGCGTGTTTACTACCGAGCTTATCACCTTTGACAACCGCAAAATAACAATGCCCAACAGGACGGTGACTGCCAGTCCCATAGTCAATTACGACGGGCTGCCCACAAGGCGCGTGGACATAAAATTCAAAGCGTCTCTTTCCTGCGACATAGACAAAATCAAAGCGGCTTCGGAAAAGATAATTTACGACGATCCAAGAGTAGAAAAAGGAAGCTTCGTCATTGTGGTGGACAATCTCGACGGCGGCGTCTCCTTTGTCATCAAGTATTGGGTGAATACGGAGGATTATTGGGACAGTCTTTACACGAACAACGAAAAAATCTTCAAAATGCTTCAGAAGCTGGACGTTGCTCTGAACGTATCGGCGGTGCGCCTTTTGGAGGACAAGCAGTCGGAAAAAAAGGAAAAGAACAAATCGGAATCATGAGCGGAACTGCTTCTTGACTCAGAGGAGACAGAAATGAAAATCAGATTCAAAAAGAACTCCATGACATGGGTGCATCTGGGAGTGGGTATAGTTCTGCTTGCAATTATCGTCCCTCTCGCCGTTGTTTATCTGCCCTCTCCGCAGAACTACGTCGTGTGCGCATTTGCCTTTGCCGCGCTGGTCGCGGAGGAGATTTACCGTTATGTCAAGACAGGCATTTACAAGGACGTCGTCGTGACGGAAAGCTACGTGGAGGAACGCGGTCTGTTCAAAAGACGCCGCATTGACTTCAAGGACGTCGGAACCTTCGGCGAAATCAGCTCTGTCTATACAAATTCGTCTCGCGGACAATATTTTGTGACTACCGACGTTTACAAAAAAAGGATAGACAGCGCCGCAGAGCTGGACAAAAACACCAGCATTGTTTTCGACGCATCGGCAAAGAGCGCCAGAGCCTTTGAGGAGCTTATCCGCGTCGGAGTGAAAAGAGAGCCGGAGCTCACCGATTGACCGGAAAAAGGACGCTTCGCGCGTCCTTTTTGTTTTATAATTTATTGTTTTTGTTTGCATCGACCATTTTCTGAAAATATATTACCAATTTGTCGTAAATGGCAGACATATCGTCTTGTTCTTCCTGCGTGAGTGCGGCGTTGAGCGTATTTTCCAGATGAGTGCAGATATTTGAGGTGTGCACTTCTATTTTTCTTTTCCCTTCATCCGACATCCTGACGAAAACAAATCTCTTATCGTCTTCTTTCCTGAATCTCTCCACCCAATTCCTCTCCTCAAGATTTTTTACAATGGGTGAAAGATTGGTTGGCAAAACATTTACGATTTTTGCCAGCTCGTGCATAGTAAGCTCGTCTTTGTTATTTATGTAAGCGATTATATTGTTTTGCAAAATATTGAAATTTTCCTGCAAAAGCGGGGATTCGTGAGGAAAATCCACATATTCGTTGTAAAGCATATCGTGATTGACCATTTTGTCTTTTAAATTTTTATAAAAATCTTTGTCATGCATAACAGATACCCTTTTGCGCGCAATTGAAATTTAAACAGTCATAGACCGATATAATTTATTTTACTTGATAATTATTTTAATTTTGTGTTGACAAAACAAAATTTATAATGTAAAATATAATTATGTTCGATATAATTATATATTGAACAAATATTTTATCGGAGGTTTTTATGAAAAGCAAAAGACCGGCGGTGTTTGTGTTGGCTGTTGTCGTGTGCCTGCTGTTGGC
>URVX01000045.1 GCA_900551395.1 uncultured Subdoligranulum sp.
GGCTTCCGGCGCGGGACGCGTCGGAGTTTATTTTTCAAAGTGGCTCAAGGTTTTCGTCGCTTCCGCCGCAATATTTGGCGTATCGGTTATTGTCGCTTATCTGTCGGGACTTATTTTCTGGCAGCCCGATTCGTATTATGTCGGGTTACTGTTTGCCGATATTGGCTTGGAATTGCTGTCTCTCGCGGGCTTTTCGGCGCTTTACGTGGCGCTGGCATTTATGCTCAGGTCAATAGGCGGAGTGATTGGCGTAGGGATAGGCTTGAATCTTTTCGTCGGGATGATTATAAATCCTCTTGGCACGGGCGTAAACGCCGGCGGCATTTTCGATGTTTTGAACAAGCTTACGCTTACGGGAGCGTTGTCCAATGCCACAGGCGATTTTAATTTTCCGGACGTTTCCGCCGTGCTTTACGCGGTGTTCGTGCCTTTGTGTTATGTAGCTCTTTTCGGCGTCATAGGTATGCTTAGTTTTGTCAAACGCGACGTAAAATAGTTGACAACCGACGTCGGTCATTGTATAATTCTGACAATTAAATAGCTTGCCGCGGAGAGGAAGACGGTTGGAATCCGTCACAGCCCCCGCTACTGTAAACGTCTTAAAGGCTGCGCCCGACAAGCCACTCGAAAGGGGAAGGCTGCGCGGCAACGGCGTCGAGTCAGGATATTCTGCGCCGCAAGGGAAAAAGCAAAACCCGGAGGGAGGTGGACGCTTTGTCGTTGCGGTCGTATTTTGCGCCGACATTTTTTGCGTGTATTTTTCTCCGGAAAAATACACATTTTTTTTGGAGGTAAAACCAAATGAGAAGAACAAACAAAAGACTGCTCGGCATTTTTCTTGCCATTGTCGTGCTTGCCGCCGCTCTGCTTGCCTTTGTCGGCTGCACGGGCGACGAGCTGAAGGGTACCATGACCATAGTGCTGGACAATCAGTCCGACCCTGCCGTGGAAATTTCCGTCGACCTTGCCGAAGGAGGGTACACCACACGCGACCGCCTGCTTGACGTGCTGTTTGCGCTGGGCGATGCCGGAAAAATCGAATTCAATTTCACCGGCGGCGCGACGGGCGCGTTTCTGAGCGACATATCGACAAAGGGCGAAAATGCCGTTTCGATTGCCAACGACGCCGTTTCAAACAAATGGCTGTATATCTATACTTCCGTAAAGCAGGACGAGGACGTTTCGGCTTACAAATCGGAGTATGAATATAAGGGTACGCAATATGTAAATTCAGGCTTCGGCGTCTCCCACATGCATCTTGAGGACGGCGCGGTGGTTGTGTTTACATACATCGTTTACGGCGGCTGAGAAAATGAAGGATTCGGCTAAACGGATTGCTCTTGCGGCGGTTTTCGTCGCTCTTGTGTCCGGAGGCAAGCTGGCTCTTATGGCGCTGCCCAACATCGAGGTCGTGACCATCCTGCTTGCCTTAGCCGGATATTGCTTCGGCGCGCTCTTTTCTCTGTCCGTGAGCCTTGTTTTCTGCACGATTGAAACGGTGCTTTGGGGCTTCAACACCTGGGTGCTGTATTATTTTATTTATTGGCCGCTTGTCGGTTTTATTTTTGCGCTTGTCGGAAAATCCCGCATAAAAAACAGGTGGGCAACGGCGGGAATAGCGGCGGCAATGACGTTTTTCTTCGGAGTGCTGTCAACCGCGACAGACACTCTCATCGCTTTCGGCGGAAGCGGATTTGTGTTTAACGGCGCGGACTTTTTTCTGCGTTTCGGGATACTCTACGCCAGAGGCACGGTGTTTTTCGCTATTCATATAGTGTCCAACTTTCTGCTGTTTGTGTTTTTGTTCGTACCGCTGTGCGAGCTGGTGTCGAGGCTGAAGGCAAAAATGTTTCCCGAAGAAGCGTTGTGAAAATTTTTCTCTTATGTAAGGCGAAATCGGTTGACTTATCGAAGCTTTTTGTTATATAATTTTTAAGCTATAGGCTGTGTCGGCTGTATGCGGGAGTGGCTCAGTGGTAGAGCGTTGCCTTGCCAAGGCAAATGTCGCGGGTCCGAATCCCGTCTCCCGCTCCAGCTTTTCGGCGCCATAGCCAAGTGGTAAGGCACAGGTCTGCAAAACCTCTATTCCCCAGTTCAAGTCTGGGTGGCGCCTCCAAAAAACGATGAAAACTATTGAAATCGATACGTTTCAATAGTTTTTCTTTTATTTTAATGTTTCGGGAGCAATCGGAGCTTACCTTTTCTTGCTCTCGTTCCGCAAATGGCAGCTGAATTTAAAGTTCAAAATATAAAGAAATCATCGGAGGGCAGCTTTGAATTATTGCGAAAAATGTAAAATCGTAGAAGATAATGAATACTGTTCGGTTTGCGGCAGAAAAAACAGAGAGGTTTCGGATGATGATTTCTGTTTTCTCGTAAAGGCTTCCGAGTCGTTCGGAGAGATGTTCGAGGATGTTTTGCGTCGGGAGAGCATTCCTTGCGCGATTGTGCCTTGCGGCACGGGCGTAAGCTCGGCTTTGGCATTGAAGCTGGAAAGCTGCAGAATTTACGTGCCTTTTCGCTTCCTGCAGAAGGCGGTCGAGCTTTTGAATGATTTTGGCAGCTATTTTGATGATGAAATGCATGAAACACTGAAAGCAAACTTCGACAAGCTGCATATTAATCCAAAAGTCGAAAAAAAGCTGAGCAAAAGGCTTAAGCTGCCGCAGGACACGAGCGTGACGGATTTTTGCAAAGTAAAGCTTGTGAACGCGCAGAGCTTTTCGGACAACGGAAGTATAACCGGCTGCCCGCATGACGGGCGCTATTTGCTGGTTTATACGCCGCAAGAACTGATTATGCTCAATTCTGTCACTTTTGAAATTTTGTCGGTGAGAAAAAGAGGCGAGTAAAGCGCCGCTCGCTTCGAGTTTCGCAACAACCATAGACAATATTCTGCGCAGGTGTTAAAATATACAAACCGTTTCGTGCCGGTATGGCGGAACAGGCAGACGCAAGGGACTTAAAATCCCTCGATGGCAACATCGTATCGGTTCGATCCCGATTACCGGCACCAATGAAAGCCTGAATTGAACCTTGAAGGAAAGGTTTGATTCAGGCTTTTTTTGTTTTGTGAAAACGTCTTGATGCAACTGCGTTTTAGGCGGCGAAAGTCGCTTGACGTGAGCAGGGGCATATCGGGCTGCCGTTGCCAAAGGCAAATCGAACCCGGATTAAAAATCTTGTCCGGTTGCTGCCTTCGTGTTGTTTTGCCTTAAAACGTACTGCAGGAAAGATTTCCGTCGTTTGCAGTGCAGTATGTTTATACGTTATTTTAATTTTTTATGCAACAATTTATTTGATTAGAATTTTGTGCTGTGAATTTTTTCTTTCTTTTGTACGTTTAATGCCGAATGTCTCTTACGGTGATTTTATGAAGATTTATTTTGTATGTTTTTTTTTGAGTTTTATGCGGCAAGTCGAAAAAACATAATTTTGCAGGCAAAACGACTTCGCCGTTTTTGTTGACGAGTTTCGATAATTGAGAGACTTGATTTCTTGCGTTGTTTATCAAATTGTTTAATAAGAATTTGATTTGCAAGTTTTGATTGGGTACGTCTGAGTTTTTCCTGTGTTTTTGAAAAGAGGAGAGATAGGGATTGTCGCTTTGATTTCGTTTTTTGATAGGATAAATTTTCTTAATGCCGATTTACGCCTTAGCTCGAATTGACTCCTCCGATTTAACGGATTTGGCCTGACTAAATCAAAAAATAAAATTATCTGTCGAAAAAATAAAATTTTTGAAGACTAAACGCTAAAATATGACAAACAGTTGTCAAGATTAAGCTGTTAAAATTTAAGTAAACAATTGTTAAGGAGTAAATTTATGAATGAATTTAAAATCGGCGTAACTTTTCCGTCCGTGCTTTTTAAGGATGCGGAAAGAATCAGGAGCTCGTTGGAAAACGCTTTGCTTTCCGCAGGCTGCGATGTGATGTTTTTCTTTGCGGACGGCGAAGCGCAGACCCAGGCGGATCAGATTTCGCATATGGTTTCCGAAAGCTGCAATGCGATAGTCGTATGGCCCGTCGGCGACGGAGTTGAGCAGGCGCTTGCGGAAGCAAAGGATAATGATATAGTTGTTTTGCTTTTTCTGGACAAAACAAGCGACTGCTCGTCGGCGGATTTTTTCGTAGGAGTAGACTACCGCGCTTTAGGCGCGTTGCAGGCGGAATTTATACGCGACGAGCTGGATTTGGACAACGCTGCGGGGCTTAATCGCAAAGTCGCAATATGCGGCGGTATTCCTGGAAACGTCAAATGCCTGGAGGCTCTCGAGGGCGCAATGGAGGTGCTGCAGCAATATATCGATTCTTGCGCGATAGAACAGACCGAGCCTGCTTACGTATCGCAAATAAGTCCCGATGCGGGCAGAGAGATTGCGATTTCGCGCGGCTGGGGACAGGAGCTTTCCGCCGTTTTGGGACTTACGGAGGGCGTGCCTGCGGGAGTTGTTGCCGCGCTGCGCGAAAAGGGCTGCGACGCAGGCAATATACCTATAGTGACCGGCGCGGGCGACGATACGGAAACGCTTGCAAATGTGCGTTACGGCTTGCAGAGTATGACTGTGCCTTATGGATACGAGCTGCTGGCGGCGGAGGCGGCGAATGCAGTCGTCATGCTTTTAAACGGCGAAACGCCCGAAGGCAACACGACTATTTCGGACGACGGGGGACATGAAATTGCCGGATTTGTCGGCTGCGGCGAGGCTTGCGACGTAAGCACGGATTTTGTTCTGAAGCCCAGAAAGCTGTTGTATATTTCTATAAACAGCCAATCCGAAAACGAATATTTTGTCGGCGAGACCTTTCCCGATTCCAAAATGACGGTTGTCGCGCATTACGACTACGGTCAGCCCGAAGACGTTTCGGAGCGGTGCGTATACAATCCGTCGTCGCTCAGTTCCGTCGGCGCGGTCAATATTTCGGTTTCTTATACGGAAAACGGGTTGACAGCTACTGACCGCGCGACAATTTCCGTTATGTCGCGGGTTTTGAGCGGTATAGAGGTTTCCTCGTATCCCGACAAAATTTTATATGTCGCGCAGGATATATTTGAGAGCGACGGAATTGTCGTTAAAGCCGAATACGAAAACGGAACTGTTCGCACGCTTGCCCCCGCAGCTTTGACTTTTTCTCCGAGTATCTTGTCGGTTTCCGGCGAGAGCGTTGCGGTTACGGTTTCGTATACGGAAAACAACGTCGTCGCAAGCGCGCAGATTTTTGTCAAGGTTGCGCAAAAGACGCCTACAGGATTAAGGATAACAAACCCGCCCAGGCAAAGCGTTTATCTTGCCGGCGACGAATTTTGCGCCGACGGCTTGAGTCTCGAGGTTCAGTACGGAAATCTTGTCTGGCGTGAAATTTCCTCCGATTTGTGCGTATTTTCTCCCGCATTGCTGTCGGCGGGCGATGAAATAAGCGTGTCTTACGCCGAAAACGGTCAGACGGTGACTGCGGCTTTGGAGAATACGGTTGTTCTGGAAAAGACTCTGACGGGGCTGAGGATAGCCAGACGCCCCGACAAAACGGAGTATTTTCAGGGCGAAAGCTTTGACGGCGGCGGTATGATTGTTCAGGCGCAATATTCGGGAGAAATATGGCGTGACGTCAACGGATTCGGCTTCGGGACACAACCTTTGTCCGCGCAGGACAATTGTGTCGTCGTTTCTTACTCGGAGGGAGAGACGGAAAAAAGCGCGGTCGTGCCTGTTTTCGTTCACAGGTCGGGCTTATGCGGCTTGGAAATCACTTCCTTGCCAAACAAAACCTTGTATTTCGAGGGCGAGCGTTTCGACAAAAGCGGCATGGTCGTCACCGCGCTGTATACGGACGGCGCGCGCGAGGAGGCAAAAAACTATTCCTTCGCCCCCTCGGGACCGCTTGCGGCAAGCGGCTCGGACGGCAAAACGAGCATAACGATAAGTCTGAAACAGGGCGCCGTGCTGCAAACCGCGGCGTTGGAGGTTTCCGTATTGTCGCAAAACATCGACATAAGCAGGCAAAGTCAGACCGAGCTCAAGTTCGATTGCGGCGCGGGCGGCGCTTCCGCAAATCTTTTTACCGGAAGATTGCTTTTCGAACACGAGGACGCGTCAATCGGCGCCAACAGCTTCGGTCTGAGCGTAAACCACGTTTACAACTCGTGCTTTGACGAGCAGTATTCTTTGAAATACGGCGAAAACGGAGACGTTTATTTCAGGACGGGCATGGGAAAGGGCTTCAAGCTGGACATTCAGCAGTATCTCGTCGACGACGGCGGAAGCAAGGTTTATATCGACGGCTCGGGTATGCGGCATAAATTCGTGCCGCTCGACGGCGCGGACGGCATTTTTTACGACGTTGACGGCATGGGGCTTGTCTTGTCGGAGGAAAACGGCGAGCTTGCGTTAAGCGACAATGCGGGAAACAAAATGTTTTTCGACGGCGGACGGCTGGTGCGCACTGTGTCCTGCCACAACGCTCAGCTTCAAAAGATTTTTCAATACAATCAGTCGGGGCAGCTGACAAGGGCTTACGACAGCCGCAAGCCCGACAGCAGCATTGTTTTCGAGTACGACCTGTCTACGGGCTTGCTCAAAGCTCTGAAATGCATGAAATCGACGCTCTCAAAACGCTCTGTGAGCTTTGTTTACGACGGCGACGGAAGGCTGACGTGTATTTCGGACGGAGAGCAGGACAAAACAATGTTTTCATACGAAAGCGGCGGACTGCTGGGTATTGCTGCGTCGCTGCCGGACAAATCCGCGCTGCAGTTCGGTTATCATGCGGACGGTCGTCTCAAATGCGTTTTGAGAGGCGCGGCAGAGGCTTCCGTTGACGGCGAAACGCAGACTGCAAGCATATCGATTTCAGACGCGGACGTAGTCAAGCGCACGTTTTTTGACTTCGGCAGTCAAAACGGAGCGGGCGCGACGGTGAGATATCAGCGCGGCGCGGAGGCTGACGACGACAAGGACCTTTGCGTCGCTTACTTTTTCAATGCCGACGGATACGCTACGGCAGTGTTGGAGGCGGAGAACGAAGCTTCGCCAAGCTTCAAAGCGATGGAAAAGAGCGCGGGCGTTGAAGTTCCGCTGTCAGGCAGCGCGAAAAACCGGACGATAAACGGCAAAACCGTTTTTCAGTTCGACAGCGACAACATTGCCGCGCTGACAGACCTTGACGCCGCCGCCGAATACAGAAAATTGAAATGTCCCGATTTCGACTTCTTCAACGTCGGCTTCTGGCTCATGCTTGACGGATACGCGAAAACGCCCAAGGCAAAAATCGTCGTCACGTCCAAAGACACCGCGTCCAAAAAAACGACGGACGAGGGGGAGGCTGCCGTAGACGGCTCCGCCGCGGGCGTCTGGCAGTACGTGTCCGTACCCGTAAAAATTTCCCGAAGCAATCTTCAAAAAATAGAGCTGGAAATTGCCACTTCCGGCACGCCGACCGCTTTTTTTGCGGCGGACATGCGGTTGCGCTACGCGCCTCGTTCAAGGTATTATCTTACCGACGGAGAAAATTGGGCTGCGCTGGACTCGGCGACGGGCATAAAATACCGCACGTCGCCTGCGGCGGAATATGTAACCCGTGAAATAAACGAGGATTGCTACATGTCGGAAAAGGATTTGCAGGCAACGTACCTGAGCAGGTTCAAAACGCGCGCGTTGTCGGAGAACGGGGCAAAATTCGTTCTGTCGCTGTGCGACTGCACGGAAAAATTGCTGGTGGACAGCATATCGCTGAGCGCGGAGGGGAAAGAGTTTCCCTTGTGCTTCGGCACGGACGAATACGGCAGAGGCACGCGCGCGCAGTTTTTCCAGGAAACGCTTTCGCCCGACGGCGACGTATACACGTACGTGATACCTCACTTCT
>URVX01000046.1 GCA_900551395.1 uncultured Subdoligranulum sp.
ACGCTTCCGCTTAGCAGCCTTTCGCGCAGCGAGAGTGACGCGTTGAAAAGAGCCTCGGCAGTTTCTTCCGGCAGAGGAAGGGCGTAAAAAATTCTCATTGACAGTCTCCGTACGAATATTATAGAGCAAAAGCGTCCGTTTGGCAATTCAAACCGTCATATAAAAATAACTGCGGGCATATAGATAAGCAAACGGAGTATCATATTATGCGAAAAAACAGAAAAGCGTTAATTTTAGCGGGTCTTATCGTTGCGCTCATGCTTTGCATGTGCCTTGTTGCCTGCGGCGGCAGCGACTATATAGAAAAAAACGCGAAAAAGCTGAGCACCTACACCATAGAAGCGGGCTTTGACGACAGCGCCAAAACACTGTCGGCGGTTATGGTTTTCGATTTTTACAACACGACGGACAATGCCTTTTCCGAATTAAAATTTCATTTGTATCCCAATGCTTACAGAAAGGACGCCTCTCTGCCTGTGGTAGACGAGCTTACGCGCTCCAAAGCGTACAAAAACGGCTTCAGCTACGGCGACATAAAAATCGACAGTGCAAAAAGCGGCGACACGGCTGTGGCATACGTAGTTGAGGGGACGGACAGCGACATCCTGACCGTGCCGCTGGGCACGGAGGTCTTTCCGCAGCAAAACGTAAAGGTGGAAATTGTTTTCGAGGTGTGTCTGGCCAACATCTGGCACAGGCTGGGCTACGGCAACAACACGATAAACCTGGGAAATTGGTATCCGCAGCTTTGCGTGTTCAAAAACGGTGCGTGGCTTACAGACCCATATTATTCCAACGGCGACCCGTTTGTCAGCGAAATGGCAAATTACTGCGTGGCGCTTACGGCGCACAAGGATTTCATGATTGCCGCAAGCGGCGTTCCCGGCGAGGCTCAGACAAAGGAAAACGACAACGTCCGCACGGTATACACCGCAAAAAGCGTGCGCGATTTTGCATTGGTCATGTCTCCCAAGTTCCAGAAAGCGTCTGCAACGGTGGATTCCACAACGGTGAATTATTATTATTTCTCGGACCGGGCGTTTGAAGAAAGTCTTTCCACTGCGACCAAGGCGCTGCAGTATTTCAGCTCGACCTTCGGAAAATATCCTTACGCCAAGCTGGACGTTGTGGAAACGGACTTCTGCTACGGCGGCATGGAATATCCCTGTCTCGTTATGATAACCTCAGGCTTGGAAAAGCGTTCATACGAGACTGCGATTATTCACGAAATAGCCCATCAATGGTGGTATGGTCTCGTTGGCAACGACCAGGTGAGAGAGGCGTATCTGGACGAGGGGCTGGCGGAGTATTCCACGCTTATGTTTTATCGGGCACACCCCGATTATCAGGTAGACTCAAAGCAGCTGCTTGCCGACACGACAAAGCAGTACAACACCTTTATCAAGATAGTAGGCAACTACAACAACAATATAAACACCTCCATGAACCGCGCTTTGAACGAGTTCGAGAGTCAGCAGCAATATACTTACATGACGTATCTTAAAGGTATGATTATGTTCGGACAGGTCAACGAGGTGATGGGCGACAAAAAGTTCGAGGCTGCCTTGAGAAGGTATTTCGACACCTGCAAGCTCAAGCTCGCCACAAAGGACGATATGCTTTCATGCTTTGAAAAAAGCTACGGAGCCAATATTTCCAATCTGTTCAACACCTTTATCAACGGAGAGGACAAAACAATAAAATAAGACTTTTACGACGCCCGCGTAACAAACGCGGGCGGTTTTTTTATGTATTGGTTTTTTGCCCGAAAATTTAAAAATCTTATTATTTTATGTGAAAATATGCTTGATTATCCTTGCGGAATTGTGAAAAACATGATATTATACTGTATAAGGTCGTAATCTTATGTATTTAGTCGAAGCGGTGCCGAATTTTTCTACGGGGGACGCCGTCAAGGCGGAGCTCATTGCCGATTGTTTTAGAAACAGAAAAAATGTGGTATTATTAAACTGCACTGCAGACGCGGATCACAACAGATGCGTTATAACTGCGGCGGGTGCGCCGGAGGAAATGCGCTCCGCACTGACCGACAGCGCGCGCGTCGCGGTAGACTTGATTGACCTGAACGCGCATAAGGGCGTTCACCCGCGGATAGGCGCGCTGGACGTTTTGCCTGTCGTACCCCTTGCCGGCACGCCGGAAACCGTTGCGGACGGGCTTGTCCGAGAGCTTGGAGAGGAGCTTTTCCGAAAGCTGGGGCTGCCGGTATATTTTTACGAAAGGAGCGCCGCCGACCCGCGCAGAAGCAATCTTGCCGATTTGAGACGAGGGGGCTTCGAGGGGCTTGCGGAAAAAGCCGCCGACACAGAGTGGAAATTCGATGTCGGGGAAAAGCCGCATCCGACTGCCGGGGCCGTCGCCGTAGGAGTGAGAAAAATTCTCGTCGCTTTCAATTTCGACTTAAGGGAGGGAGTTCCTTTGTCCGTAGCCCAAGCGGTTGCCCGAAGGGTGCGCTTTTCGGGCGGAGGATTGAGATATCTGAAGGCATTGGGGCTGTTTCTCAAGGGTGAGAACCGCGCCCAGATTTCCATGAATCTGACTGATTGTTCGGTTACGCGGCTGCACACGGTCGCCGAGCTGGTAAAAGCGGAGCTTAAGCCTTTCGGAGCGGAAGTAGAACGCGGCGAGCTGATAGGACTCGCGCCCTACTCGGCGATTTACGACGCGGCGGAATATCTGCTGCTTTGCGAAGGAATTAGCCCGGAGCAATGCAAATCTCTCGACAGCGAGAAAATTCTCGATGCCGCGGGCAGGGAGCTTTCTCTTGAACTGCATCGCGGACAAATTCTCGATTTTGCCTTAAGCGTCGCTTTGGGGCGGGACATAAAAATCTGAAATGGACAATGAAAAAAACGAAAAAAAGCTTGTCCGCGCCGTCGAAAAGGAAGTAGTCCGGGAAATCAGGCAAAACGACGACGGAACGGAGACAATTATTTACGGAACGGAAATCGTGGAGGAGGAAATCTCCGACACTGCCGATCCCGACGCTTTCGGAGCGGACAGGGTGTGGCAGGACGACGGAACCGCCTTTGCCAACATGGATTTGACGCGCCGACCGAAAAAACGCAAGCGCAAAAATTCCGACGATATTCAGCTTACCTAAAAAGAAAGGCGAGCCATTATCGGCGCAGCCTATCTTAAATATCTGCCGGCGCTGCTTTTGGTGATAGGAGCATTCGCGTTGGTGTTCTTTCTCGGCTGGCTTTGGCTGACGCGTTGAGCAGCTTTACACCCCCTTCCGAGAAACCTTATTACGGAAACAAATGGAAGTGGAAAACAAACAAGAAAAAAACGACGAGACGGCAGCCGCGCAGGCATCTGCGCCTGCAGCGGCAAAAAAGAAAAAATCCGTCAAAGAGGTTCTGCTGTTTTTTCTGGTCAGCGCCGGGACAGGGCTCATAGGCATAGGCACGTTTACGCTTCTGTCGAAATTGAATCCTTTCGAGCAGTCCAACGGCATATCTTTCGACCTGTGGTTGTTTTTTTCCGAAATGCTTTCGGTGGTTCTGACCTGTACTTTCAGCTTTTTGCTGAACAAGCGTTATACCTTCAGCTTCAAAAGCGTGAAAGGGGGGCTGCTGCTTTATCTGACCTACTACGTGGTGACTACTCCTCTGGGCGGAATCATGATTGTGGCGCTTATCAAAAGGGGATGGCTGCCGATATTGGCAAAGCTGCTCAAAATGGTTATCAATTTCGTGCTGGACTATCTTTATTGCAAGCTTGTTATATTCAAGGGCAAAAAAATAAAAGAGAGTTAATTAGTCAGATACGCCGCAAGGCGGTTTGAAATAAAATAAAAAATAAAATTTTCAAAGGCAGGTGGCAAATGAAGAGAATTTTAATAGTAGATGACGAACAAAACATCAGAGAGGTGCTCAAGGAGTATCTCGAATTCAACGGTTTTGAAGTTATCACTGCGGACGACGGTTACGAGGCCGTCGACATGTGCAAGCGCGAGGACTACGATTTTATCGTTATGGACATCATGATGCCCAAGATGGACGGTCTTTCCGCAGTCAGGGAAATCCGCAAAACCAAAAATGTTCCCGTTATGGTGCTTTCCGCTCGCGGAGAGGAGTACGACAAGCTGTTCGGCTTTGAGGCGGGAATAGACGACTACGTGACCAAGCCCTTCTCGCCCAAAGAGGTGGTCGCAAGAATCAAGGCAATTCTCGGCAGGACGGCGCCGGAGCATCCGGTCAACAAGCGCAACGTAAAAAAGTTCGGAGGCCTTATCGTTGACTTTGACGGAAGAAACGTCATCGTGGACGGAAAGAAGGCCGACCTTACGCCCAAAGAATACGAAGTGCTGTTCTTCCTCGTCAAAAACGAAGGTCTTGCCATAAGCCGCGAAAAGCTGCTGTCCAACGTCTGGGGCTTTGATTTTTACGGCGACGACCGCACGGTCGACACTCACATAAAGATGCTCAGAAGCAATCTCGGACCTTACAGAGACTGCATAGTCACCTTAAGAGGGTTGGGCTACAAGTTCGAGTATGACGAGAACATCGAATACTGAGAAAAGACGCAAGAAGTTAATAGACAGCAACGGCTTAAGATTCAATATCTGGTTTTACTTCATTTTGTTCTGCGTCTGCATAATAGCGGTCATGTGGTTTTTCGAATTTGTTTTTCTGAAAGGCTACTACGGGACGATGAAGCGCAACGACGTGCGCAAAATCTGCCGCGAAATCGTTGTGGAATATCAGAGACTCGGCGCGGCTTACGAGTCGAGCATTGACGAATACGCGAGACTCAACGGCATGTACGTCAGCGTTTACAACAACAACGGCACGCTGCTGTTTACTTATCCCAATTATTCCGGCACCGGCACCAAGCAGAATCTGCTTACCGACAGCCAGCGCAAAGAGCTGCTCGCCCGACTTAAGGGCGACGAAAACAACGAGGTGTGCGAAATTGCCGCCAACGCGGAAAACGAGGAGGACACCTTCGTGACCTACGGCGCCGTGTTCGACTACAACGGCTCGGAGTATATGATTTATGCGCAGGCGTCGCTCGGCTCGATAAACGCGACTACCGTTATTCTCGCGTCTCAGCTGCTGCTTACAACTGTCATCGCGCTGGCGCTGGCTTTTGTGCTGAGCGCGTTTTTGTCGAGACAGCTGTCAAAGCCCATAGTGCTTATGAGTCAGAGCGCGCAGCACCTCGCTTCGGGCGATTATACCGTGCGCTTCGAGGGCAGCGGCTACACCGAGCTTGACGAATTGAGCGACACGCTCAACTTTGCCACAGAGGAAATGCAGCGCGTCGAAACCTTGCGGCAGGATTTGCTCGCCAATATTTCCCACGACCTGAAAACTCCGCTTACGATAATAAAATCTTATGCAGAGCTGATAAAGGACATAACGGGAGACAACAAAGCCAAGCGGGAGGAGCAGCTTGACGTCATTATCGACGAAGCAAAGCGGCTGACCGAGCTGGTAAACGAAATTCTCATCGTTTCGCAGCAAAACAGCACATCTAAGCTCAACAAGACGGACTTCGATTTTTCCGAGCTGGTGGAAAGCGTCGTCAAAAAATTCGATTTTGAAAACAGCGGTTACAATTTCCGCCGAGACGTCAAAAAGGGACTGTGGGTAAACGCGGACAGGCACAAAATCGAGCAGGTGCTTTTCAATTTTATCAGCAATGCCGTAAAGTATTGCGGCAAGGATAAGGAAATTATCATAGTCGTAAAGGATGCGGGCGGCTGCGCCAGGTTCGACGTGTTCGATCACGGCAACGGAATAAGCAAGCAGGAGCAGAAATATATCTGGGACAGATTTTCCAGAGCTTCTCAGAAGTATAAGCGCGGCGACAGCACCGGATTGGGACTTTCGATAGTGCGCAGTATTCTGAAAAGTCATGACGCCGTGTTCGGCGTGAACAGCGCGGTTGGCAAGGGCAGCGATTTCTATTTCGAGCTGCCGCTGGTCGAGCCCGCAGACAACTGACTGCTTGAAATTTAATAAAAACGGGAGCCGGAAGGCTCCCTTTGTCGTTTTTGAGAAATTTTGTAGATTTATGCTTCTTTGGGTTTTCTGTAGCTGTCCGCAGTGTTTTCGTTCATTCGCTCCCAGAGAGTGGCTTTCTGAGGTCTACGCTTGAGGTCTTCGGAAAACAGAGACGTAACGGACAAAAATATCAGATAAATCAACGGCATGCCCAAATTCGTTTCCAGCAGCGAGTTTACTACAGTGACCGCCAGCTTGTCGGCAAAGGCTTCTATTCCCGCGCTGCGTATGCCTCCTATCAGCAGTGAAAGCTCCCAGCCGAGCTGAACGAAAACTCCTATGAAAAACAGCCACAGAAGCGGAAAACGCCTGCTCTTGTCCTTTTGGAACAGATTGAAAACAATCATTGCCCCGTAGGAAATGAAAAGTATGATTGCCATCCAGCCGTGATAAGCGCCGGTCGTTCTCTGAATACGTATGACCTCTCCGCTTCCGAAGGCGCTTGTCAAAAGCGGACAGACGAACCACCACAGCAGTATGAGCAGCGTCCATTCGCGTGTGCTTTTGTCTTTGGACAACCAAACCCAGATAAGTACGAAATTGGTTGTGCCGTAGCTTAAGGACATCCACAGCAGCACCCAGAACAGACTGCCCCCTTCGATGGAGCGAGTTCCCAGCCACAGATGGAAAATTCCGTAGTCTACGGCGAAATACAAAAGCCCGCCGAACAATCCGAACAAAAGCGTGAGATATCTGCGCTTGAAGAACAACAGCGCGTAAAGCGCTGCGAGAAATACCGAGTCGAGAATTATGTACAGCGGGTCGAACACCCTTTGCGCTACGATTTCCGGCATAGCCTTTTCTCCTTTGCGTTTCCTGCGTCGAATTTCCGTTGCGAAAATGAACGCTATTATATTTTGAGACAAATAACCTTAAAAGTCAACGAAAAACGCGGAAAAAAAGCTTTTCCGCGTTTTTTTTGACCGCGTTCAGTTGTAGCGGTCGTATTTTTTTGCCGGCACCTCTTTGTCCATGATGCTCAGATTGCCGTCGTGGTCCAATGTCGCAAGCAAAATGTCCTTGTGGTTTTTGCCGCGCTTTTTAAGCTCCTCCAACATCCATTCCTTGATTTTTTCTACGGATTTGAGATTGTTTGGCAATATCTTGCCGTCGATGATGACGTCCGATTGAGGCAGGGTGGGCTTGGCGTCCTCTATTTTCAAATCCTCGCAGGTTGCGGGGCGGGCAGAGGGGCGGGGGATTATGCTTACGCGGCCGTCGGTTTCCTCTACGGCGTACTGAACGTCCTCTATGTTGAAGTAGCCTGCGTAGCGCAGCTCTGTCAGAAGGTCGTTTACGTCGAAGCCCGCTTTGGCAAGATTTTTTTCGATGATTTTGCCGTTTTCGATTAGCGGTATCGGAGTGCCGTTGAAAAATCTGCGCATGGATATGCTTTTGCGGGTGACAAAGGTTATCAATATTGTGATTACGGTATAGATGACCATTGCCAGAACGAAAAAGTGGTGCGGCGTGTCCGTGTTGGTAGCCATTTCCGCCGCGATTGAACCGATTGATATTCCTATTATATAATCGAAAAAGTTGAGCTGGCTAATCTGCTTGTTTCCCATGAGCTTGGTCAGGATAAACAGTACTACTATGGATAAAAATGCGCGCAGCGCGATGTCTCCGAAATCGGTCCAGAATTCGCCTGCCGACAGCTCATTGAAATAATCCCACATAAAAAATCTCCTTTTTTCTTGATTGTTGACTTAAAAAGAGTCTTTAACTCAAAAAAGTAGGAAAAAATCACGAAAATCATTTGACACCTTGTTTGGCGTGTGCTAATATAGTAAGGCTC
>URVX01000047.1 GCA_900551395.1 uncultured Subdoligranulum sp.
ATGCTTGTCGGAATTACTACCCATTTCAGATTGTCGCAATAGAAGAAAACGGCTTGTTCGATTTGGCAGCCGTCAGGCAGAATGCAGGTTTCGAGGGCAGGGCATTGAGCGAATGCCGATTCTTTTATCAAAGTTACGCTGTCGGGAATAACTACGTTTTTGACGTTACGTGCTAAAAATGCAGCTTCGCCGATTGTTGTGACCGTGCCGTCATTGGGAATTTTGCTTTTGCTGCCGCCCGCAATGAGAGTCTTTGTTTTTTTCTCTATGAGACAATTCCCTTTCCCGCTGTAAATTTTGTTTCCGCTTTTCACAAAAATTTTTTCCAATCTGTTGCAGAACGTAAATGCGGACGGATCTATATCTATCGTTGTTGAGGGGATTGTTATGCTTTTAAGATTTTCGCATTCATAGAAGGCGCATGAGTAGATTCTTTTTACGTTGTTTCCGAGCTTGATTTTTTTCAGCGAGGTACAGCCGGAGAAAGCTCGTTTCTCTATGATTTGTACGCTGTCGGGGATTACAACGGTTTTTATGTTTTTGCGTCCCGAAAATACGAAAGAGCCAATCTCCCTCACGGGCAGCCCGTCGTATCCGGAAGGGATGATAATGTTGTCGGGACAATCCTCTTTTACGCCCGTTACAACGTAATATTCATCAAAAACAAGCTTGAATTCGAGCAAATCTGCCGACGAGCCGCACGCCGTCAGGGCGAGCAGAACGCCTGCGGCAACTATCGTAAAAATAACAAACTTTAAGATTTTTAAGTTTTTTGATTGTTTTATATTCATTTGAACCTCCTTGGCGGTATTAATTTAACATGGGCGCTTGCCTATGGTCAATAAAATCGATACAAAATTTTTTCCGAGTTTATCTGTTTCGGAAAGACTCGCCACGAAAAACGATTTTCTTGACAAAATGCGGGCGAAAAGCTAAAATATTTTCAAGAGGGAAGCATTATGTACAGAATTATTACTATCAGCCGCGAATTCGGAAGCGGCGGCAGAACTATCGGGCGCGAGGTCGCCAAAAAGCTGGGGATAAAGTGCTACGACTCCGAGCTTCTGGAAAAGATAGCGGAAAAAAGCGGTCTCGCCCGCGAATATATCGCGGACAAGGGCGAGTACGCCGTGCATTCCAATTGGTTTGCCAACGCTTTCGCCGCCAGCCGCTCCTATTCCGGCATGTCCACGCAGGATTATCTCTGGACGGTGCAGAGGAAAATTATCCTCGACCTTGCCGAAAAGGAAAGCTGCGTCATCGTGGGTAGATGCGCCGACTATATTTTGCAGGACAGGACGGATTGTCTGAGAGTTTTCGTGCACGCGGATATGCAAAAGCGGGCGGAGCGTATTGTCAAGGTTTACGGCGAAACGGACGAGTCTCCCGAGAAAAGACTTGCGGACAAGGACAAGAGGCGCAAGGCGTATTATCGTTATTACACCGAAATGGAGTGGGGCAGGTCGCAGCACTATCACCTGTGTCTCGACAGCGGCGAGCTGGGGATTGAAAGGTGCGTGGATATCATTGCGTCCGTCGGGCGTTGACGCGGAAAAATCGTCTTTAAACGGTTTTCACGGTTTGAGGCGAGGGGGATTGTCCGACGGAGGGGCAGTTCTTTGGCGGCGGTATTTTTTGTCGAAAAACGGGATGCGCGGCTAAAAAGGCAAAGAGCTTTGCCAAACCGTTGAATCAGCGGAAAAAGCCTGCTTGAAGCCGCGTACTTTGCGGGTGCCGAGTGGGCGGAAAGGTTTATTTGTCGGGCAATGACAAGCCGCCCGACTGTGCAGGCTGCCCCGAAATCAATCGCAGTCGGTTTTTTGACAACGCGGGATGCGTAAGCCGCCGACGGCGGAAAGGGAAAGGCCAAAATCGAAAACGTAAGAGAGCGAGTCAGCCAAATAAGCATAGCTTTTCTTGCGAATAAGTCTTTTACGGTACGGGACTCATTCCGATTCTGTAGCTTTCGTGCAGGCGATTTAATCTTCCTAATGAAATATTCGTCCGCAGCCTGAAGTTTTTTGACGATAGAAAACCTCTGCTCTCAATAAATATTTTTTCTTTTTTTCGGCAAAAATGCGCCGCCGCAGGCGTCCGACCTTCAGGATGCGCTCCAAAACCGCTTTCGGGTTGTTTCAATATTTTAAATGAAAAGCAGACGGCGCCGCGGAGGTTTTGTAAGGCACAAAGAACGGCAAATTTTGCGGCAAGAGGATTGTTTTGCAACGAAAACATTTATATTTAACAGGTTTTTGCGGCGGAGCGGTTGACATCGGAAATGTTGTGTGATATAATTTTCTTGACACAAAAGGAGAGATTATGGCAGACAGAAATCATCTTGCGGATTGGCTGTTGTCGCTCAATTCCAGCCTTACGAGATTCAACAAAATGCAGATTTTCAACACCAATCAGACGGGAGAGGTGCTGCCCTATGTGCAGGCAAATCTCAATTCCACCGAATGGAGCACAATGTCCGTGCTGCACGACATAGGAGAAAGCGCTATGAGCGAGCTTGCTTATGCCTGCGGGTTTACGGCAAGCCGCACGACGAGGGCGGTGGATACGCTCGTCAAGCTGGGCTTCGCCACGCGGTGGAACGATCAGGTCAATCGCAGAATTGTGCGCGTCAAGCCTACGGAAAAGGGAATTCGGCTGACGGAGGACAACAACGACGCCATCAGACGCAACTTTTTCAAGCTTGTCGCCAACGTGCCCGAGGACAAGCTCAAGGTTCTGATTGACTGCTACGACAAGGTCTTGGATATTTATGCCGAATACTGCGGACACCCCAAGACTGCCGCGGAATTTAAGCACAATCTTCTCAAAAACAGAAAAATAGACGTTTAATGAGACGGAGCGCGCCGCTCCGTCTCTTTCGTTTTTTTGCCTTCGGCGGTCGGCTGCCCAAGCCCGAAGGTTTGCTGTCATGAAAGCTCGTTTGCGTAAAAAAGGCGATTTTTTTGAGCCAAATAGGGGGGCGATTTGCTTTCTGTCGGGCAAAAAACGATGTTTTTGCGGAATTAGGACTTTTATTTCGTCAAATGATTGGACATTTTCCCCTTTTGAATTTATAATATAAAATCGGGGAAATAAATTCGGAGGTCTTTAACATGAGTGTGTTGTTTTGCGATTCCAACTGCGAGCTGTGGTTCGACGAGGTGGAAAGGCTGGGACTGAAATTCGTCAGCATGCCTTATACTCTCGAGAACACGGAATATTTTTATGATTTGGGGAAAAATACCGATTTCGATTTCTGGTACAAATCCGTGAGAAACGGCGCGAAATGTATCACTTCTGCGCTCAATCCCGAGATGTACGAGGAAATTTTCCGTCCTTATTTCGAAAGGGGAGAGGATATTTTTTACATCACCTTCTCTCATGCGCTGTCCGGCACGTTCCAAAGCCTCGACGTCGCAATAAAAACGCTCAAGGAACAATTTCCCGACCGCAAATTCACCATTTTCAACACAAAAGAGATTTCGCTCGGGGCGGGACTTCAGGTCAAATACGCCGCGGAAATGTGGCGCAACGGCGCGACGGACAAGGAGCTTTTCGACTTTCTCAACGATTTTACCAATCGCGTAGCCACCTATTTTGCCTGCGACGACCTTATGTATCTGCACAAGGGCGGCAGACTTAGTTTGACAAGCGGCATTTTCGGCACTATTCTCGGCATAAAGCCTGTTCTGACCTTCAACGAAGAAGGCGGCTTGAGCGTCGTTTTCAAGGCGAGAGGGCGCAGAAAAACCATAAAAAATCTTGCGCGCCGCGTTGTGGAGGACGGTGTAGACCTTGACAAATATGATATTTACGTAGTGGACGCCGACTGCAAGGAGGACGGCGACTGGCTTGCGCAGCTGATAAGCGAGGGGCGCCCCGAAGCGCGCGTCAAGCGTCAGATAGTGGGACCTGTTATCGCGTCGCACTGCGGTCCCGGCACGCTGGGAGTCATTTTCGTTGCAAAGGAAAGACCCATCGCTTTGGCTGAGCCACGTCAAAGCTACAACGAATGACAACCTCTGCCGTTCGGCAGGGAAAAAGCTTTGGAATTTTATGCCCGAGTTGTCGGAAAACCGCGATTTTGCCGTTTTTGCGAAAATTCGGGCTTTTTGCATGTCTGTTTCGACTCTGAGCCGTCCGATAAGGATATGGAAGCTAACGGGGACCGGACAAGAAATAGAGTTCTTTTTTCTCCCGCGCCGACCCGAAAATGGCGAATAAGCTTGCGTCTGCGGTTGAGTAGAGGAGAAACAATCGCGGAAACGACAACGCGAAAAAGAATTGACAAAAAATATTGAAGCAAAATTGAAGCAAAACGCCTCGCCGACAGTTGTCGGGGAGGCGTTTTGCGCTTGATTTCAGCCCTTTGCTCCGTGCATTTTGCCAAGCAGCTCGGAGGCGATGTAAAATTTGATTGAAAGCAGCGGGTTGTCCGGCATAAAACAGAAATAATCAGTGCCCGAAAAATGCTGGAAGCCCTTGCCCGTCATATAGCTCAAAGCGTAAATCGACGACGATTCGAATGTCAGCCTCTCGCTCCTGCCGTCGGCGGTTCCCTCATATACAAGCCCGTCGTGGGAAAGCGAGCAAACTCCGCGTCCCTCCTCCCGCAAAAAGGTTTTGCCGTCTATGCTGCGTTTTTTGAGGACAACCGGACTGGACAGGCAAAAATCCGACGCTTTTATCTGCTCGGCGATTTCCGCTTTCTGAGCCTTGAACCAGTCGCGCAGATTTTCGAAATAAAGAGGCGCTCCGTCCTGCGGCTCGAAAGCGTAGCGCGAGTTAAGCCTCAATTTGTAGCCGCATGCGGTGCAGAAAAATTTGTCTTTTTTGCTTTTTAAGGTAAATTCGCTGCCGCAGTGAGGGCATTTGTAAAGTATGTTTTCCAGCCCCTCCGCCATTTTCTTCGACCTGAAACAGATTTCGGGATGTTTTTTTATCCATTCGAAGTCGTCGTAGTAAAGCGCCTCTCTCACTTTTAAGGTCACCTCGTCTGCGGAGGCGGCGGCAAGCGTTTCTTTGTCGAAAAGCTCGTAGCACTGCGCGAGAATCATGCCCTTGCGTATGTCCTTCGCCCATTTCGGCTTGGTCATGTAGCTGCCGTCGAAGTGCATGACGACAACGGGCAGTCCCAGCTTTTTGAGGAATTTTGCCGTGGTGTCGGGCACCTCCTCCGTCTGCCCGTACATGGACAGTCTCACGTCCGCCATTATCCCTATATTTCCGCCTGCTTTTGCTATACGCATGCAGTTTTTTACAGATTCTATGTCGCCCGTAAACAGGCTTTTGGGAATACAGCCCACTTTCCTGAGCATTTTGCCCAGCGAGTATTTGAAATAATAATAGCGGTTGGAAATAAAGTTGAGCTTGTGTTCCGGCAGAAGCCAGTCCACGGCGTAAAGATTGTCGAGACCAGACGGGTGATTGCACAGCAGAACGAACTGCTCGGGAAGCTTTTTCTTGTCGCAGTCCAATCTGCGTCTTACGCGGGGATTGATGTAAAAAAAGCGAATTGCGTTGCGGAAGAAAAAAAGCGCGGACTTTTTCGGCAGCTGCGCGGGCTGTCTGTCGGGAGGTATGCGTTGCTTCATGTTTTGCCGCCTTTTGTCACATCCTCGTGACAAGCTCTATGTATTTCGGATTGACCTTTTTGATATCTATGACTATCATTACGTCAATGCTTTTGAGAAAGCCCAAATCGTAATGCGCGCCGCGCGCGAATTTGCAGCCCATAGACAAATATGCTTTGAGAATGGGATGCATTTCCTTTTTAGCCTTGAAAACGTCGGTTTTGTCGGGCGGCAGAAGTTCGATTTCTACTACCGGCTCTCTGGGAAACAAATCGAATTCCTCCGTCACAAGTCCGTTGTTTATGTACGACAGAAAATTTATGGCGTCCTTAGGGTCGGTTGTGGGGAGGGAAATTATGCCGAACAGATATTTCACGTCGAAGCGCGCGCAATAGGCGAACAGTCCTTTCCACAGCAGCTTGATAACCGAGCCGTCGCGATAGCTTTCTTTAATCGCCATGCGGCTCAGCTCCAGCAGCTCGCCTTCGGCAGCCAAAAGGCTGTCGCAGTTGAATTTTCCGTTGGTGTAAAAATTTTTAATCTTGTTCAGCTGCTCGCGTCTGCCCAGCCGGTAGGTACCTACAACCGAGCCGTCGTCCGTGTCAGTAACTATCAGATGGTCGTAAACGAAGTCGCTGTCGTCGAAACAGTCGGCATAAGGAATATCGGGATTGCTTTTGCTTATCAGCTCCTCGAAGCGCAGTTTGCGCGCCTTTTCTATTTCTTCCCGCGTTTCCGCAAGCTTGACAACAAGGTTTTTGTGGGATATGTCGATAAAATTTTTCATAGGACACCGCCTTGATTTTTGTAAATTCTTTTGTCTGAGCCTTTTAAAGCAACGCAAATACCTTTGGATTTGTCGGCAAGTCTGGAAAAAACTCTTTCTCCGTATCTTTCGAGCAGCTGTGACAAAGACAGGTTTGTGGTCACGACGGTGCTTCTATTTTTGAGAGAACGCGCGTCGAGCATAGTGAAAAGGTATTCGCAAGTCACGTTTTTGTAAACAGGCTCGCTGCCCAAATCGTCTATGACGAGAAACGGCGCCTCGATAAGGTCGAACAATCCCGTCTTTTGGACGGCGGGGGAGGTATGCTCTCTCAAAAACTCGCCGGCAAGCTCGAAAGCCGTCAGCGCGAGGCAGGAAATTCCCCGCTCGGCAAGACGGTTGCAGATACAGCCTGCAAGAAAGGTCTTGCCCGTGGCCACAGCGCCGGAAATCATGATGTTGGTGACGCGGGTTTGAGGATAAGCGTCGGCAAACTGCCTGCAAACTGCGATTGCCTTATTGTTTTCTTCGTCCGTTTCGGCTGAGAGAGAAAATTGTTGTTGTTTGCTCACAAACGAGCTTTCGGAAAAAAGCAATTCTTCTCTGAGCCTTTTTGCGCAGTCGCACGGCGCGCCGTTTATCCGTCCCGTGTCGCCGCACTTTTCGCAGAAGTATTTCGGCTTGAGTCTGTCCGCGTCGATGCCAAGCTTTTTCTCCAGCTCGTTCTTTTGACTGCGCAGCCTTTTAAGCTCCGATTTGAGAGCTGCGCAGCTTTTGCCGGAGAAGTTCAGTTTCATGTCTTCCAGCTCTTTTTCCCGCAAACGCCTGTCAAGCGCGGCGTAGTCGGCGTTCTGCATGACATACGCGCGGTAGCCGATCGCGTCAAGCTCCGCGTTCTGCCGTCTCTTTGCCAGAATTTCGTTTATTTTTTTGTCAAGCTGAAGTTTGTCCATTTTTATTTCAGATTTTTATTTCGTCGAGGTTGTCGAACAGAGCTGCAAGCTGCTCTGCAGTATAATTTCTTTCGGTGCCCGTCAGACGCGCTTTTTTATCATTCGGCGCGTCATTTTTTGTCAAAAGGGAAAGAGCCTGCGCTTTTTCCAGAGTATTGGCTCCTTTCAACTTGTATTCCGAAAGAATTTTGTTGAGATAAGCCATAGGATTGAGCGCGCCCGAGCAGAGAGTGGAGGCGTATTCCACGACCTCCGGCGCAAGCTGCCAGTCCTCCAGCCACATTACGTAGTTTTTTCTGTCTGCGGCGGTGACGGAGCGCAGCACGCCCATGTTGTCAAGCAGTCTGCGTATGTTTTCGTCATACCTTAGCAGCCGCTCGATGTACTGATTTATCGCGTCGGCGTCCAAAAGCCCCAGCTTGAAAAACTTGTCTACGGTGTAATTCATACCCTCGAGAG